>QMTG01000007.1 GCA_003649915.1 Thermoplasmata archaeon | reverse complement strand
GCTTATAGTAGTAATTGTGGTAATAGTCGTTGTCGTGGCAGTGAGGGGCAAGAAGAAAACACAACCCCCGTATCCGCCTCAGTACTATCCGCCATATCAGCCACCATCACAACCACAGCCCCCATACCAGCCACCATATCAGCCACCATATCAGCCACCAGTGCCACCGCAACCACCGCAGCCCCCTTCGCAACCACCACAGACATGATAATATGACAACGATAATTGTGCGGAACTAGCGGTTAATTAAAAAGAGGTAGTGCATGTCCTAAAGCCTGTCACCAATTACGTTAAATTTTTAACCTTCCCCCTTACTAACTCGCGGACGATGAAGGTAATATTTGTGGCATTTGACCTGGACGGTGTGATCGTGGACACGATAAGTTCGTGGGTGTGGGTGCATGACCACTTTGGTGTGAACAATGATGCATCGCTTGAAGCCTACCGCAGGGGCGAGATTGATGATAGGGAGTTCATGCGCAGGGATATCGCTCTCTGGCTGGAAAAAATGCCAGATATAACCATAGATTACATAAAGAATGTGTTGAAAGACATACCCATAATAAACGGTGCACGGGAGACTGTAAGTGCGTTGAAAGATAAAGGCATACGCACCGCAATAATAAGCGGCGGGCTTGACATTGTTGCTAGGCGTGTTGCCAAGGATTTGGGAATAGATTATGTGCTCTCCAATGGCTTGGAGGTAGAGCCTGACGGTAGGCTGACAGGCGAAGGCATATTAAGGGTTGAACTCAACAAGAAGGGTGATGCGCTCAAGCGCCTTTTATCAGTGCTTGATGTTGACCCAAGACGCGTAGCGGCTGTTGGAAACTGTGATATTGACATACCAATGTTTGAGTTGTGTGGTTTGAGCATAGCGTTTAACCCCGAAGATTATGAAACGGAAAAAGCAGCGGATTTTGTTGTCAGAAGCAATGATTTGAGGGCAATCCTGCCCTATATAATTGCGAATTAAATCACCTTCGCATCATCTCGCCATAACACTTTGCCCCTATAAAGTCCAGTATTATTTTTGCTCCAAGTATTGCAGTTATTCCGTTATCGTATACTGGGTTGATCTCGCATATATCCATGGCCACAATTTTTTCTGCAACGCTCAAAATAAACTCTCTCAGCAAACTTGGGGGTATGCCGTAGGGCTCTGGGTTACCAACACCAGGTGCGTATGCTGGATCTATCACATCCATGTCTACGCTGAGGTATATCTTTTCAAAATCCTCCAACTTCTCCAATACCGCACCAATGCCGTTATTCATAACATCCTCGGACGTATAATACTCAAACTCACCTTCACCCCCAAAGAATGAGCGTACACCAACGCATAAAACATCACCGTGCTCCATCATCCTGCGTACAGTACAAGCATGGCTGTACCTATCGCCGAGGTATTCGTCCCTCATATCGCTGTGTGCATCGAACACAACAGCAATTGCGTCCTTATGCACAGCCCTAACAGCCCTATACCCGCCAATAGCGATTGTATGCTCTCCCCCTATAAGGATTGGCACTTTTTTATCCCTAACAATTGGCAGAAGTTCGGTGTACACGGTCTCAACAACATCCTCCCCCGATGTGCAGTGCGATATTGTGCCCAGATCATGCACTCTAGCGTCCTTTATGTCCAAGTCATACTCGTACAGGTATTCCTCAAAGTTCTCAGAAACCTCCCTCAACGCTCTTGGAGCGTACCTAGCGCCCGGGCGAAACGAAGATGATGCATCATAAGCCACGCCTATTATTACGAATCTAGCGCTGTTATAGTCTACACTTGCTCCTATAAAACTCATTTTTTGGGCGTGCATTTTCGCGCTACACACTGCTTCCTCTTGGAACAATCTTTCTTTTTCCGAGCGCAGATATGTACTGAACCTCCTTACCGGGCTCCAGCATGTCTGCAATGTCCCCAGTTATTGGAAGGGTGAATGTTTCATACGTTTCCATATCCATGAGTTGTACCTCGTCCCCCATTATAGCGATTACTTGCGCCACTCTCTTGTCTATTATTGGCACCTGTACCTTGTGCTTCACAGGATAAACCACGCTTCTCTTCTGCCCATCAAATATGCCGAACGCCTCAATCCTCGCCTTTGCATCACCGTGCTTTCCAGGCTTTGATGTTGTGATGCTCACAATCTTGCACGGCTCGTCATCTATTATTATGTATCGGTTGGGCTTGAGTTCACGAACCTCTGCTATAGTCTTCGACATATCTATAACCACCTCTCGCTGGTTAATTAATGGCGACCTTTTTATACTCTGTGGTCTACCCAGCGTTTTTCACAAAAACCTTTTTCTATAAGGAAACAGTAAGCGAACCGCTATGGAGCGCAAAGTGGTAGATTATACAGCAAATGCTGGGACAACCCTGCGGGAACTTATTGAAAAATTTGGAAGGAGCGGTGGGTTTACATCAACAAAGGTATACATCGCCTACAAAATACTCGAAGAAATGGTCAATGATGGTGAATGCACGAGGTTTATATCGTTTCCTGCATGCATTGTAGCCACAGGCTTGCGGGGAATACTTGCAGAGGTGATAAGAAGGAGATTGTTCGATGTGGTGATAACAACATGCGGCGCTCTAGACCACGACTTTGCTAGGGTATGGGCGGATTACTATCACGGCGATTTTTATGCCAATGACGCCGAACTGCACGCAAGGGGTATACATCGTTTGGGCAATGTTTTCATACCTAAGGAGAGTTATGGTCCACTTTTAGAGGAAAAACTTCAGGATTTGTTCTCAAGGGTCATTGGTGATGAGGAAATCTCCCCCAGCGAGTTGATAAAAAAGGTTGCACTTGAGATAAACTCGCCCTCGTCCATATTTTATGTGGCTGCAAAAAACAATGTTGAGGTCTTTGTTCCCGGAATCATGGATGGAGCGTTCGGCTCTCAACTATGGCTTTATGCGCAGAAAAGAAGGGTAAGGTTGAACATAATCGAGGACCAGAACAAACTTGCAGATATTGTTTTTAACGCCAAAAAAACAGGAGCACTAATTATAGGCGGTGGGATATCAAAGCACCATACAATATGGTGGAACCAGTTCAGGGGCGGGCTTGATTACGCCGTGTATATAACGACAGCACAAGAATATGATGGCTCGCTATCAGGAGCAAGGCTGAGAGAGGCAATATCTTGGGGGAAGGTGAGTGTGAAGGCAAGGTATGTGACAGTGGAAGGCGATGCAACTGTTCTCCTTCCGTTAATAATCGGGCCTGTTCTTCGATAATATTATTTCCATAAGTACAAAGCATTAGGCAAAATTTTAATAGAGAGCACGATATAATGCTTCCCGTTATGGGAGATGAGGAAAAAGTTGTGGAAGCAGTGCTTTTCACTGCGGCGAAGCCAATGAGTGTGGCGGAGATTGCGGAGGTTACGGGAATTGATGAGAAGGTTGTAAGAAAGGCAATAAAGGCTCTTATTGAGGAGTATAATGGTAGGGAGAGCGCTATTGAGATTGCAAGGGTTGGGCGAAAGTACGTTATGCAGGTCAGGAAAGAGTATGCCTCGGTTGTTGCAACCCTTGCCCCGATACGAATACCTAGGCATCTGATAAAGACACTTGCACTCATAGCATACTATCAGCCGATAACGCAGAGCACGATAAGGGATATGATAGGCCCTAAGGTGTATTCGCACGTGCAGCATCTTGTTGAACTTGGTCTTGTTAAGTGCAGAAAAAGGGGAAAAACATACGTTTTAACAACAACTAAGAAATTCACAGAGTATTTCGATATTGACGCAAAAAGCAGGGAAGAATTGAGGAAAAAAATAGAAGAGTACTCTGCAAAACTCTCCGGATAGCGATATTTATCTTTTCGAAATATTAAGCATTTTCTTAATTTATAGATTGAAATTAATCCTCGCACTCAATATCCTCAAAAAGTAAAGGGGCTACCTCTTTGCACAATCTCAGCATTTCACGCGCAAGTTTTCTTATCTCCCACTGTGCACTCTTTTCGCATCTCAGCCTGAAGAAGTGTCTAAGTTCCCTTGCATTCATCGTGACAACAATCTTGGTTGTGCAAGCGTTTGGAAGCACGTACCTAGCATCCTCCTTTGGCACCTTCTTAAGAAATTCATCGTATTCCTTGGCCAAGTAATTCATCACATCTTCATACCTTTTCGCAAGTTCTTCATTCTCCTTTATGCTATCAGGAACCACATAGCCAAAATTCTTGAGTGTTACATGTCTCTGTGATTGCTGGCTATAACTTGCGATTCTGTGCCTAACAAGTTGGTGTGTCAGCGCTCTGCTCACACCTTCTATGTAAAAGGTAAATGACGCGTGCTCAATCACGCTCTCATGCCCGAGTTTTAACACTGTGCGTAGTACCGCCCTCACATGCTTATCGCTCAGTCCCTCATACATCTCCATGAAATCCCTTTCCTCCTTTTCATGGCACAACTTTGCAGCGGCACAGCATAACCTCTCCGCGTTCGGCGTGTATGCGAGTAAAACAACCCTCATCCTCCACCCCTCTTCATCACAGCAGTTGGAACAACCTTCTTTATCCTGCCCTCCTTAATCATGTTTGCCAGTATTTCCTGAAGTTTGAACTTCTGAACCTTGCCCCTGCTTGTCATGGGATAGGAGTCAACAAACACCACATACCTTGGAACCTTCGCACTGGCGATCTTGCCATAGCAGTAGTCCACAACATCCTGCTCAGTTATCTTGCCTCTTTCCTTTGGAATTATCGCCGCTGCCACAACCTCGCCCAAGTCTTCATCGGGCACGCCAACAACGGCAACATCCTGAATCATTGGATGTGTATGCAGGTACTCCTCTATCTCCCTCGGGTAAACGTTGAATCCGCCCACTATTATCATCTCTTTCTTTCTCCCGACAATGCGCACGTATTTCTTCTCGTCCATTGTAGCCAAATCACCGCTGTAGAGCCAGCCCTCCTCATCAACTGCCTCCCTCGTCTCCTCGGGCATCTTGTAATACCCCTTCATCACGTTATACCCTCTGCATGCAAGTTCGCCCACCTGACCATAAGGCAGTGGTTTTCTGCCATTATCAACAATCCTTACCTCTATATCTGGCAGAGGCCTTCCAACGGTCTCAGCCCTGATCTCATCACTATCCTCAAAACTAGTCATTGTTATGACTGGCGAGGCTTCGGTAAGACCGTATGCAATGAGTATATTACAATGCATTTTCTCCCTAACAGCCTTCACAACCTCCACAGGACACGGTGCTCCTGCCATTATTCCAGTTCGCAATGATGTGGTATCATACTTTTTATTTTCGAGCACATTCAGTTCCCTTATGAACATTGTTGGCACACCGTGAACTATTGTGCATTTTTCTCTCTCTATGGTTTTAAGCACGAGTTCGGGGTCAAACTTAGGCACAGGAACTATTGTTGAGCCAAAATTTGCAGCGGCGGTTATGCCAAGAACGCATCCAAAGCAGTGGCTGAATGGCACAGGGATAAGGTATTTATCTCCCTCTGTTGCTCTCAACTGTCTTGCAACATCCCTTGCATTGCGAACCATGTTGTAGTGTGTTAGCATTACACCCTTTGGCCTACCTGTTGTGCCCGAGGTATAAAGGATGAATGTTACATCATCAACACGGTTTTCCTCGCATCTCTTCTTAAACTCCTCGGAAGACTCCCAGTCCTTGCCCCTCTCCATGAGTTTATAAAAGTCCACAATTCCATTTCCCTCAGCAACATTTTCCCCAACAACTATTATGTGCTTGAGTTTTCCCAACTTGTGCCTGATTTCCATGAGCATGTCCAAGAATTTGTACTTCTCAAAGCGATCTGCTAAGATTATTGCTACACTGTCCGAGTGGTCTATTATATACTCGGCCTCTGCACTCTTATACCACGTATCCATGGGCACAACAACACCGCCCGCCTTTGCTATCCCAAACCAAGATATCACCCACTCTAGGTTGTTCTGCATCCATATTGCGATTTTGTCCCCCTTCTTTATTCCCAGTTTAATAAGACCATTTGCCAATGAGTTCGCCATATTGCGCAGTTCAGCGTATGTTACCCTTTTTTCGCCATCTATAACCGCAAAGTTCTCTCCGTGCTCACGAGCATCCCTATCCAATAACTCGCCAAGTGTTACCACATCCATCTATGCTACCTCCCTGAGCCGAGATTATCACGCCCATGAAATGCTCAACCTGTGATATACTTTTCGTTTATACTTACTGCGCACTATGTACTTTTCACAAAAGATATAAGGTATCTAATGCCAACCCATTTCTCGGCTTACTCTCCCATCACTCATCCACTATCTCATACTCATAAGTTATCTCAGCCACCTTCCTCAGCATTGCCGAGACCGAGCAGTATTTTGTTTGAGATAACTCAATCGCTCTCTCCACCTTATCCCTCGGAATATTCTCTCCACCAAACACGTACTTCATGTGCACCTTTGTGAAAACCTTTGGGTGCTCCTTTGCTCTCTCAGCCTCAACCTCCACCTTAAACTTCCTCAATCTTACCTGCATCTTCCTGAGTATTGAGATAACATCCATGCCCGTGCATGCGCCAAGGGCTATAAGAACCATCTCCATGGGCTTGACACCAGCCTCGTGGCCACCATATTTCTCATCACCGTCCATGGGAACCCAGTGGTTACTCTCAGCCCTTCCAACCATGCTTAACCCATCAACCATTATAATCTCTGCTTTCATGCACCATGGTATCTACTCGCTCCTTATCAATCTTATCCCTTTTCTGGCTAAAAGTTATATATTGAATACTGCATTCCGCACTGGAAAATGTGCGACGAAGACGGTTATAGGCCGAGGTGGCGAGCATGCAGTACATGGCAGGAAACGCCAGAGCGCAGAGGAGGGAAGGAAGGGCTAGGGTTAGTGCCACCTCGGCATTTCTCTCTTTCCTGCGCGATTCGTGGAGGGCTATCAGAGAAATATATCTCTCAATAATACTTAGCATGCTTCTCGGTATAGCCACAGGGGTGTTTTTTGCACGCTTTGTATCAAGATTCTATGCCTTCCCCGGCCTTGTAATAACGATACCTGCGTTGCTTGCGATGAGGGGGAACATTTTCGGCGCATCTTGCTCAAGGGTGGGGACAGCCCTGCACATGGGTTTGATAGGCGATGGAAGAGGGCGCATTCTTAGTATTGAGATTGCAAACACTGCTCTGCTTTCCGCACTCACATCAATAGTGATTGCAGTGTTCGCAGTTTACATAGCACAGAGCATGGGAATATCCGCCTCTTACGCCACCTTGGGCTTTATATCCATGGTCTCAGCCCTAATATCCACAGCAATAATGATACCTGCCTCTTACGCCCTCTCCGTAGGGTCATACCGAATGGGATGGAACCCTGATAATGTCTCAATACCCGTGGTGGCAACCTTTGGCGACCTGATAATGGTTCTATCGCTAACTGCCACAATGTCCATATTCTTTGCAATTGCCAGTTTTGTTTTTGAAGCGTTCACAGCCCTGTACGCCATTGCAATACTGATAACGCTTATGGTTCTTGGGAAAAAGGGAAAAAGTCCTGTGAGGGCAATCATTGTTCAATCGCTTCCAACCCTTACACTGTGCGCTTTCATATCAGTCTTTGCAGGGATAATAATGGATGCTAGGGTGGAAAGCATGGCTAGGTACAGTGCGTTGCTCTTTATTCTCCCAGTATTCAACGAGCAAGTAGGAAACCTTGGCGGTGTGCTATCATCACGCTTAACCTCCGCTGTCCACCTAGGCACAATGCGTGTTGAAAAACTCCCTGATAACGAGGCAGTGCGAAACTTTTCCGTAATAATGCTAGTCTCCGCTCTCACTTTCATATCCCTCGGCATAATATCGCATGCAATTTCTCTCGTAGGCCTAATAAACTCCCCTGGGCTTTTGCACATGATTTTTCTCACGCTAGTGGGCGGGCTTTCCATGATGATAATTGTTTGCATAATCTCGTATTACCTCATATACTCCTATTACAAGCTCGGCCTAGACCCTGATAATGTAGTAATCCCCCTTCTGACAACAACGATAGACCTGCTCGGCATATCACTCATTGTTTACCTCTCGCTCATCATCCTCCCCTTATGAGTGGGAGAACATAATATATTGCGATTACCGTGCCCATTAATGCCTCTCCTATTATAACCCCTGTAGCAGCCATATAAGTGGATACAACCTTTAGCGTTTTCTGCCTCTCGCTCCAACCTTCCTTTTTCGCTCTTGGCTCAAGAACCTTTTTCTCCCACCAGTCCCTGAACGCCCCGCCCACGAGGAGTGGAATTTCTAGGGGCAAAGGCAGGTACATGCCAAGACCAAATGCTGTGCCCATGCCTGTTGTTAGTTCTGCAAGCACACCAATGGCCATCCCTATGAGGAATAAATCATAAGGGGGGTTTGGGCCGAGCATTATCTGGGCAAATGTGGCGAATGCATGGGCCTGAGGAGCCTGCAGGTTTAGCGCGCCCCTGGCTAGACCTATGGAGAATATTGTGGCGCCTGTAGCAGCCACAACAGCACCAAATGGTATGGCTGTGAGTTCCCCCTTAACCAAATGATACGGCCTCGTCCCCGCATATACGCCAATCTTGAAGTCACCAATTATATCGCTTGATAGTGATAATGATGTCCCAAATACTGTTGAGCCTACAAGGGCGAATATTATGAGGGTGGAGAGGTCTGTTCCCATAGCCTTGAATGTGAGTATGAGTATTATGAGAACTATGAATGACGTGCCCGAGACGGGTGTTATTCCGGTCTCGCCCATGACCTTTACCCCAATAGCGCCCAAGAAGAATGTTACAACTACAAGGAGAAGGGCAAAAACTATTGTCTGTGGCACAGGGAAGCCGCCTATTATGAAAAGCACTGCTATGCCAAGAAATGCTATGATTGCCATTATAGGTATCTGGGTCATGGGCCATTCAAACCACCCCATCCCTTCAACGTAATCAAACCGCTCGGTCTCAGCCTTCCTAGCAATCACAAACACGTCCGACATTGCACTCCTGAATACTGGCCACATCTTTACCAAGGATGTGATTCCGCCGCCCAAGATTGCGCCTATTGCTACAACCCTTGCCACGGTCTTCCATGCAATAATTGCAGGAGCGGAGAAGGTCGCCACATCGTAAAAAGTACTCCTCGCAGGCACGTATACAGGATAATGATAGTGCACGGTCAATGGCACAATAACAAACCATGTTAGCAATGTGCCCAAGTTTATTAAAAGAGCCCTTCGGAAGCGCATAAACCACCCTATTGCCATCTGTATGGGTATGAGTTCAAAACCTATGTGAGTGTACTTGTAGTATGGCACTGCGATCTCTCCGTGCCTGTAAACCCTGCCGCCAAAGGCGCTATCAAGTGCTGACTCACCGTTTCTAAGAGGAAAATCTCGAAGGAATGTGAAGAATGCTATGGCTGATGCCCACTTTGCCACGTTTATTATGGACTTCTTCGCCTGCTGTATTGCCCCCCTTGAGATGTCGTTGGCTATATCCACGAGTTTTACGCTAGCCTCAAACCCGGGCACGGGGAGCGGGTCTTCAATCAGCCACACCCTTCTAAATATTGTGAAGTATAATACTCCGAGCATTCCACCCAGTGTGGCGGCCATCATTGGTATGTAGATGGGTGGTATTGCTGTTGTGCTCACAAGGTGCACAGGATTGCCTGCAGCGTCAACTCCTATAACATAATCTTTGTGAAGGGCTAAGAGGTATATTGCAGGGTATGAGAAGACAAAACCCGTGCATGCGGCTGCAGCGCCAGTAGATGCTCCAGCGGCAATGTTCACGTCCGTAGGGCCCCATCTCATGGCAAGCCCTATGAGGTACACGGAGTACCATGCACCGCTCACTATCATGCCTACCTTGAGACCAACATACTGATTTATCAGTGCAAAACACGTTCCTATTGCTATTCCTATGATAACGTTTTTCCAGATAAACTTTGACCTTTTAAACCCCTCAATCCTTGTTTTTTCATTGTAATACTGCTCAAGAACACCCGTGTTCAGGTTCGCCCACATGGCGTCATCGAAGTAGTCAAGGGTTTTGTTCTCTATCTTTTTAATTCCCTCGGCAGTTACGGGTCTTCGATACGCAGACTTTCTCACCGCCATGAAACCACCCAAAACTAGGATTCTTCGTGCAGTATCTTTCCCTCACCAATGACCATTATTGGATATGAGTCGAAGGAGAAGGGATCGCCACTCCACACAATAAGGGATGCCGCCTTTCCCCTCGCTATAGTGCCCATATTATCCGCCCCTATAATATTTGCACTCTTACCCGTTATAAGCGATATTGCCTCCTCCTTTTTCATGCCTAGGCGGACAAAAAAGCGCAACTGGAGGTACAGGTTTCTCTGCAAAACCACAGGATGGTCTGACATTAGGCAGAAATCTGGTCTGACATCAATTATATGCTTTATGTTCCTCCAACTTTCGTGCTTGAGTTCCACCTTGTAGGCGAATGCGTCCACAGGACCATATATTATTGGGAGACCAGCGCTCTTTATCATCTCAAACCCTTCCCTCGTATGCACGTCACATGCGTGATTAACAATTGCGTTTATGCCGAACTCCTCAACGATCTTTATTAGCACGGCAATATCGTCCTCTTTGTGAACATGAACCATAAGCCTTTCCTTTCCCTCAATAACGTCCATGAATATCTCTGTTATGGGGTCAATCTCCTCCCTCACTTTTTTCCTCCTCCTGAGCAATACCCGCGCCTTCTTCGCCCTAATCAAATTTTCCTTAAGTATGGCAACAGCACCCATGCGTGTAGTTGGTCTTCTCCCCTTCCACTCCGTGGTGCTCCTAGGATTATAGCCAAGGGCTGTCTTTATGCCTATATGCTTTATGTACGCCTCCTTAACGTTCCTCCCAAAGTTTCTTATAAGCGCTCCTCTCCCACCAACTATGTTCCCGCTACCGGGCAGAACAACAGAGTACAGAACCCCGTGCTCTATCGATTCCTTAAACGCCCTGTCGTCCATGTAGACAGACTCAAGAGCGTCCGCTAGCTGATAAACGCTCTCCATTTTATCGTTCCCCTCTCCCTCATAGTCAGGCTCACCGCTCCTGTACATGCCAATGTGGCAGTGCGCATCAATAAACGCGGGGGTCACTACACCCTCAGCAATAACCTCCGAGCGCTTTTTCTCCCTAGCAATGCCCCTTATTTTTGAGTCAAAGTGCACATAAACGTTCTTCTTCGGTGCTTTTCCACTACCATCATATAAAATTGATGCCCTTACAGCATACATGCAAGGCAGTATGATTACTCAGTAAATAAAATTTGCCATCATGAAAACTAGCATCTGCACCACGAATACTGCTAAGCTTTATTCACTGATTCTCATTCCAAAAGGTATATCTCATCTCTTTTCCATCTCATTCAGTTTTTTCTCTATGTTTTCCACCTTTTCCATTATTTTTTTCACATCCTCTCTCATAGATAACATCTCTATCTCGAACGGTGTGAACTTCTCCGATGTCATGATTTTATGTGTTATAATCATCCCCACAAATATGGCGCCAATCACAGCGAGTGCAGCAATTATCGCAAGCCAGAAAACGAATACCAAGAAATTGAGCATTATGTTTTCGAAGGGAAATATGCCGAGCAAGGTCATAATAAGAGTTATTACAGCAATTACAATAATTAGAGCAATGAATATCTGCGTTTTGTTCATTTTTTCACCTCCCATAGCATGCTCTTATAAGGCAAAGTATCTATGTCTACCTTAACCTTTTTCGTGCCTTCGCTTCTGTACTCCTCTATATAAAGATACACATCCTCCACACCAATAAGACCTTGATAAACGTAGTGCTTATCATTATCCCAAACCGTGATATTGATTGTGAAGTTTTTATATTCTATTGTAAAATATAAAGCATACGACTCGTTTTCCACCAAGCCCTGCGATTCATTCCCCGCTTTCACAACAGCGCTCATGTTTGAATACTTATAATCGCTTATACCGTGAACGTATATTATGACGCCTTCATCAGAAACGTCCACAAGTATTTGAGGAACGGTTGCAATAACAGGGGGCTGAATTTTTCCAACGCAGAAAGCCATGGATGATATAACAATCAATGATGCTGAAATCCAGAGCATGGGTTTTTTTCTCATCCCAGCATTATAAATCATAGCACCTATATATATCTTAGCACCTATGGGCTAATCTATTGCCACAAGGTTTGCAAACTCCTCCTCCATAAAGTGCATTTCGCCGGGAACTATTATCGTATGGGGAGGCTCAGGCATGCTTGCCTCCATAATTCTCTCAGCCCTTCCAAAAATAACGAAAGGCTCAGTGCTTCCAACACGGGCAAGGGCAAATATTCTCGTATCCTTTGAAAAAACCCCTTTCCTGCCAGCCTCCTCCATCATAAGCAGTATTTCCACAGCATCGCATGCCCTCATAATTTGCCCATCTTTGGGCTCAGTATCTAGAAGGACAAGAGTGTGCTTTCCCTCTGCCCTATTCCTTGCAAGCATATCGTATGGGCTCATTGGAAAATAGTTATCACGAACCCAAGGTATCGTTATTGTTCTTCCAAACTTGTAGTGCTGTAGGCCGGCGGCGGAGGCAGCGGCAGTGAATATTGACTCGGAGTGCACAACCACGGTTTTAATTCCCCTCTTCATAGCCTCAATTCTGAGCGATAAATGCGTGGTTGCTGCCATTGGATCACCACCAACGAGAAGGGCAACATCGCGTTCCATCGCATCACGAATTATGCATTTGCCCTCCTCAACATCTTCCCTTTTCAGCACCTTTATTTTCCTTCCAATGACCCCCTGAATCCACTCAACATCCAACTCAGGCATCGGTGTTGTGTAAAACTCTGCATAGACCACATCGCACTTTCTTGCCTCCTCAATGCCTCGCATTGATATTCCACGCCCGTCATGAAGCCCCAGCCCTATGAATTTGAGTGTCATGAAAAACGCCGTATTTTACTATTTTCCAATTTTTTTCTTAACATGTTCCACAAGACCGCCGTCCTTTATAATTTCCATGATAAACTCCGGTAAGGGATCAACCTTAACCTCTACCCCTTTCGTTTTGTTCTTAACAACCCAGTTATCGACATCAACCTCAACATCATCGCCCGTGCTGAACAGGTGGACATCATCACTCGTGAGCGCAAGAATGCCCTGATTTATTGCGTTCCTGTAAAATATGCGGGCAAAACTCTTGGCAATTATGGCTGTTATGCCAGCGCGGCGGAGACATATGGCTGCCTGTTCCCTGCTTGAGCCACAGCCGAAGTTTTTACCTGCTACTATAACATCGCCCTCTTTAACCCCCCTAGCAAACTCCGGGTCTAGGTCTTCCATTGCGTGTTTTGCCATCTCATCAGCATCAACTATATGCAAATACCTGCCTGGAAATATAACGTCTGTGTTCACATCATCGCCATACTTCCACACTCTTCCCATATTAATCCCTCACATACCGTAAATGAGGGAGCCTATATAATAATTAATCTCATGCCCAATATGATGTGCTATTTTTGCCGTTACACACCCTTTATCCTCCTCTCAACAATCTCACACCATCCATCCGCACCCATCCTTCGCTCAAACTCCCTTGACATTCCCATGTACAACGTGATGAATAAATCATCATCCATGCGATGAAGCGCGGATATAAGTTCCACAATCCTTTGCACATAATTCGCGCGTTCCAGTGGCATTTTCTCCCCAGAACCCTCATTTTCCTCCACCATACATCTCCCACCCCCCTCCTCACGGATAACTTCTATCAGGTATCTGTC
Source organism: Thermoplasmata archaeon (assembly GCA_003649915.1). GTDB lineage: Archaea > Thermoplasmatota > Thermoplasmata > B31-G17 > B31-G17 > B31-G17. The sequence continues at coordinate 3,758 of QMTG01000007.1, read as the reverse complement.
ATACTCGTCATCGTTTCCCTGAACTCTCTCGTACGCTGGGTAATCCCTCGCCAAACTTTCATCCACCCAAGTACCCCTCTCCAAGAAATCGTTAAAGTTCACGCCTCTTTTTTCGCACGTCTTGCGCAGTCCCTCCAGTATTGTTCTTCCAAACCTGCTCGTCTTTGGTCTTCCTGCCGCCCTGTTAAATATCTCCACAGCATACTCTTCATCCATTCATATCACCACAAAAAAATAAAAGGGGGGAGGTGGGAGGTAGGAGGCGCAGTTCATCGTGACATCACATCCTTAATAATGGGATTAATACGCCCTGTGGCGCTTTCAGCCCCCATGCTCACAATGGCTGCAGCGCACTTTCCAGGATTATTCCATCCTTTTCCTGTAAGCATGGCACTTTGCACACCTGTTATTATTGCAATCACCCTTATCCTTCCATCAAACTCCGGGTCAACCCTTGCCCCCATAATGACATTTGCCTCAGGGTCTAGAAACTGCGTTATTGCATCCATAACAGTATAGGCGGTCTGTATTGACATCCTTGTCCCGCCAGTTATGTGTATTACTGCACCCTTGGCTCCAGAGTACTCAATATCAAGCAATTGATTTCTCAAAGTCTCAGCCACAACCCTCTCGGGCTCGCTATCAGGTCCCTCACCGTACAGTATGGTGGAAGTACCGCTGTTTTTAAGCACAGCCCTAAGGTCTGAAAAATCAATATTTATCATAGAGGGCTTTGTGACAGTCTCCGTTATTCCCATGATTACATCCACAATTATCTGGTCCATGATGCTGAAAGCCTGCTCTATGGGATAATCCGGAACAATCTCCAGCAATCTGTTGTTATCAAGAACAATTACACTGTCCGCCCTTGCCTGCAGTTCCCTCAGCCCCTCCACTGCCACTCTTGTTCTCCTTCTCTCCGCCCTAAACGGCATTGTAACAACGCAGACAACGATAGCGCCCAACTCCCTTGCTATCTCAGCCACGACAGGCGCTACAGCAGTGCCCGTCCCTCCACCAAGCCCTGCAACCACAATCACAATATCCCTTCTTCCAACAGCCCTCCTTATTGCATCCCTGGCCTCCTCAGCACACTCCTTTCCAACAGCGAGAGAGCCACCAGCGCCATAACCGTGTGTTATTCTTTCCCCTATGTGAAGTTTATTGTCAGCATTTAATGAGCATAAATGCTCAAAGTCTGTATTTATCGCCAGTGTTTCAGCCTCTATCCCCATCTTTTTAATCCTGTTGATACTATTACATCCGGCACCACCACACCCAACCACGAGTATTCTAATGCCCCTCTCCGCTTTTTTCTCATATTTTATATGAAACATATGCATCATCACCTCTCTTCATCCGCACTCGGATTATTTGGGGTGTGGGCGATACCTTTATTGCGACACCCATCCCGGCTGTGATGAGGTACATTCATATCCTTGCGTTCATATCAGTTATCCTTGCCACTCACTCAGACTTCATCTTCCTCCTTATGTACTCCCTTACAGCATCCCTTATAGCATCACCTATTGATATGGCGTCACCCTCACTCACCAGTTGCTCCAGCCGTATTACATTACCTCTTGGCAGTTCAACAGTCACCCTGGATATGTTGGGTGGCGATTCTCTCTCATCAAGGAAGCGCTGAAGTGCATCCCTTATCACATCCGATACCGTTTTATACTCTCCACTACTCACTAAGGACGCTATCTTTCCAAGCATTTCTTCCGATAGCCGTATTGTGACCCTTTTACTCTCCACCATGGTATCGCCCAACTCGGACGATTATCGCCGCCATCAGCGCTCACACCAATTGCCATGCTGTCCATCATCGTCATTCTATCGTCCGACGATACCTATATAGACAAACACCTATATATAATTTTCGGCGTTAAACTGTGTGTGATACTAATTATTTTCCGTCAGACACTATTTTTTAAAATTTAAGTGTTTGCGATGGTGTGGGATGGCGGTTATAATAAAAATCATGGGCGCAATCTTTTTGCGAATATGTATTTTATTCCCCTACCGTGAACTATTGCCAAGAGGATTTCTTTCCTGACCCCATGTGCCAGCCTGACAGCCCTACTTATCTTGAACCACTCTTCACATTCATTTATTATCAATGTGTGGACTAAGTATCTGGCGTGGGCGATGTCTGGGTGCTCATCGTATGCTCTAAAGTGCGTTCCGTATTTTAATCCTGTTTTGAGTATTAAGCCTCTGTTTGTAAGGTCTCTGTAAACCCTATACTTATGCTCGAACATTTTATCGTACTTCCTCGCAACCCTACGCAAGTATTCTTCCCCAACCTTCCTGTTGCTTTTTGGGGAGAATAGATCAATTATTCCGCATTCCTTGAGGTAAAGCGCTTCATGATGGGATAGAATCAATGTATTCCCACATGGCTTTCCAAAAAATCTGGATTCATGGAGATGATATGAGCGTTCTATTGGACACACCACACGTGTAGGCTGTATCCTAGCAGGTATCGGTTGCTCGTTATCATTTTTAGGCTTTGAAAAAGGTCCTCTTGGCGATTTGACACCAAGCCCGTAGTATACAACGTCTCCCTCATCATCTATTAGTGCGTATATTGGGAGTTTTCTTGCATTGTACGCGCTTATTATATATTCCATTATTTTTCTTGGGCAGAAAACGTCGTGCTCCCCGCTAACCATGAGCCAATACCTTGCAACTGCTTTTCCTGGCTTCTTTCCCCTCTCATAAACCTTAAAATGGGCATGAGGGCGCGCATCCCTTACAACATACCCCCTCTTTCTCAGGTCTCTGTATGCTAGATACAGTATATCAAAGCCCTCCATAGCACGCTGGGCAAGTTTCATGAAGTCAAAGGAACTGAGCGCCTTTTTTCCCCGTTTGATTGGAATTCCTCTTTCTTCCATAAGATAAAGGGCTTCATAAGGATTAAGCAAAAAATCGCCATTACTCTCATCACCAAACCCTCTTTTTTTGAGTGCAGAAATATCTCCCTCAGCAACGATTTTTTCCCCTTTTATTCTCAGACTTATACTAACCATGCCCTACTTTGACCCCTTTTCCTTCTTCCTCTTCCTGCCCTTCCCAATCTGGGCACCACACTTCGGGCATGTATCTGCGCCATCAAGTGGAGTGCCGCATACAGGGCAAGTATCTACCTTTTCCTCCTTCTTTGGCTCCTCACTAATTCTAGCCATTATGGGGCCTAATACCTTAACACCCTTGCCTAGGTTCATTGTTACACCGTATTCTATGCCCTCGGCAATCTCACAATTATCGGCAACAGATACCGTGCTCTCAGATGATATCTTTGCCAGTTTGCAGTTCTTTCCCACGGTAACCGCACCCTTTGCCCTAACATTGGACAGAGTGCATTCCTCCCCGATCTGTGCCTCTCCCTCTGCAACTATCTCACCGTCCACAACGCACTTATCCCCAATGCTCACCGACCCACCACTCTTAATCTCGCCCTTAAGCCTACAGTCATCGCTGACAACAACATCTCCACCAGCATATATGCCCCCTTCAATTTCCACGTTTTTCTCCACAATAACGTTTTTGGGTGTTTTAATCCCACCCTTCACAGCGGTATTTTTCGGTATTTTAATGTCATCGGTTGTAGCAACAACAACCACACTCTTTTCGTTGAGCATTGTGCGTAATCTCTCAATCTCTCTGTTTCGCACAGATATTGCCTCCTGCGCCTCCTTCCCCAGCACCTTCACTCTTTCCTTGAGTTTTCTCATCTCCTCCTCCCT
>QMTG01000006.1 GCA_003649915.1 Thermoplasmata archaeon | reverse complement strand
TCAATATTCTTTTCCTGAACCTCAAAAAAATCGTCAAGAACACTTTGTCTAGGCCTGCCCGCAGATTTTTTGTCTACCTCGGCATTAACACCGCCCGCGGTTCTAGTTTTCCTCATCAATCAACACCGTGGTGGCTATCGCCAAAAACCCTTTTTAACCTTTTTACCGCCCCTGCCATTGCCCTTATTGCCTTGCCTTGCACGTATTTCTGCTATTTTTTCCAGCAATTCTCTCTCCTCCCTGCACACCTTCTTTGGTATTATAACCTTCACCCTTAATATATGGTCTCCTTTTCCTCTGCCGCTCATATCGGGCATACCTAGGCCCTCAAGCTTTATAAGGTCTCCAGGTTGCGTTCCACCCTTTATTCTTACAACCCTTTTACCGTAAAGCGTTGGGACCTCTACCTCTGTGCCAAGAATTGCATCAACATAACTTATCTCAACATCTGCGTATATATCATTTCCCACCCTTTCAAAAACTTCATGAGGCCTAATATGCACCCTGAGGTAGAGATCGCCCGGTCCTCCTTCACCCATTTCCCCTTTGCCCCTAATCCTTATCTGTGTTCCGTCCTCGACCCCCGGAGGTATACGGACGGATATCTTCTCCATCTTTCTTATCATTCCACTTCCACCACAAACCCTGCACGGATTCTCCACAATCTGGCCTGTTCCTTTACAGTATTTACAGGGCTCTATTCGGACATAGTGGGCAAAACCCCTTCTGCTCTCGTATCTTATCTGGCCGCTTCCGCCACAGTGTGGGCATCTCTTTGGGCTCGTGCCCGGCTCAATTCCCGTGCCATTGCAGGCATTGCATAACACGGAAACGGGCACCTCTAGCACTTTTTCCCCACCTTTTGCCGCCTCTTCCAGCGTTATGCTGAAATCGTAGTAAATATCTCTTCCTCTTCTTCGCTCATGCTTTTCACGCCATCCCCTACCGAAAAAGGTGTCAAAGATAGAACGCCCAAAGCCAAAAAAATCGCCTAAGTCCTCGAATAAATCACCAAATATATCGCGCAGGTCGTCCATGTGGGTGAAATGTGCCCAATCAAAGCCTGAGGGGCCAAATGTTTGCTGCACCCCAGCATGTCCGTATCGGTCGTATAATGCCCTTTTTTCATCGTCCATGAGCACCTCATATGCTTCCGAGATTTCTTTGAACTTTTCCTCAGCCTCCTTTCTATCTCCTTTATAAACATCAGGATGATACTTTCTGACCAGCCTTCTATACGCCCTCTTAATCTCCTCCTTTGTGGCATTCCTGCTCACGCCCAGTATCTCATAATAATCTTTCTTTTTATTCATGCATCAGTCAACCACCTTGTAGTCGCCATCAACAACCTTTCCTCCGCCTTTCTCCTCTCCCCCCTTATCGCCCCTATCCTCACCCCCTTCTTTCCTCGCTCTTTCACCTGCCTCTCTGTACAAGCGTGTTGACACCTCTGCCATTGCTTTGTTTAGTGCATCAATTTTCTCCTTTATTGCACTTATATCGTCCTTGCTCATGACATCACGTAGCGCATCCATCGCATCCTTTATCCTCCTTTTCTCATCATCAGTAATCTTTTCCCCCATCTCTGCTAGCATTTTTTCCGAGGTATACAGTAATGAGTCTGCCTGATTCCTCGTTTCCGCAAGTTCTCTTCGCTTTTTGTCCTCCTCCGCAAACTTTTCCGCCTCTTTTATCATCCTTTCAATCTCTTCTTTGGACAATCTTGTTGTTGATGTTATTGTTATTTTTTGTTCCTTTCCCGTAGCCAAGTCCTTGGCGGATACATGCAGTATTCCATCAGCGTCTATGTCAAAGGTTACCTCAATCTGAGGTACTCCCCTAGGTGCTGGTGGTATACCCTCAAGCCTGAACCTGCCGAGGGATACATTATCTGCAGCCATTGGTCTCTCACCCTGCAAAATGTGAATCTCAACTGCCGTCTGGTAGTCTGCCGCCGTTGTAAATATCTGCGATTTTCTGCATGGAATCGTGGTATTTCTCTCAATTATCTTTGTGAACACACCACCCAAAGTTTCCACGCCAAGCGATAGCGGTGTAACATCCAAGAGAACTATCTCATCCATCTCGCCTGCGATTATTGCACCCTGTATGGCGGCACCTATTGCCACGCACTCCATAGGGTCTATACCGCGTTCCACCTTCTTTCCTATGTATTCTTCCACAAACCTCTGCACAATAGGCATTCTTGTAGGCCCACCAACCAAAATTATTCTATCAACATCTTCACGCTTTAACTTGGCATCGGCCAGCGCCCTGTCAATTGGGCCTCTGCACTTTTCAACAATAGGTCTTACAAGTTCCTCAAGTTTTGACCTAGTTATTTTCATGTTTAAATGCTTTGGACCACTTTCGTCTGCTGTTATATAAGGCAGGTTTATTTCCGTTTCATACACACCGGAGAGTTCAATCTTTGCTCTTTCTGCGGCCTCTCTAAGCCTCTGCATTGCAGTCTTATCCCCTCTCAAATCTATCCCCGTATCCTTTTGAAACTCTTTACATACATACTCAATAAGGGCGTTGTCCATGTCTGTGCCGCCCAGGTGTGTATCTCCCGCTGTTGAAAGCACTTCAAAAACGCCCTCGCCAAATTCCATTATGGTCACGTCAAGTGTGCCACCGCCAAAATCAAAAACAAGTATTTTCTGCTCTTCTTCCGACTTATCAATACCGTACGCCAATGCAGCGGCTGTAGGCTCATTTATTATTCTGACAACATCTAACCCTGCAATTATCCCTGCTTCTTTTGTTGCAGTGCGCTGGTTGTCATTGAAATATGCTGGTACCGTTATTACGGCTTTTTTTACCTCCTCGCCGAGAAAAGATTCAGCATCTCTCTTTATTTTCTGCAGTATAAACGCCGATATCTGCTGGGGTGTATATTCCTTCCCCCATATCTTCACCTTATAATTTGTCCCCATCTTCCTCTTAATTCCATAGACAGTGCCCTCTGGGTTTGTCACCGCCTGCCTTCTTGCGGGCTCACCCACAAGCAGCTGTCCATCCTTTGTGAACGCAACGTATGATGGAAACATCTTACCGTAGGGTGTTGCTCCCTCAGCGCTTGGTATTATTGTGGGCTTGCCACCGAGCACTACCGCTGCGGCAGAGTTTGTTGTTCCGAGGTCTATCCCTATTATCTTCGCCATCACCCACCACCTCCGTTATCATTTTCAGCTTTCGATACCACCACTCTTGCACACCTTATAACTTTTGTGCCAAGAGTATAGCCCTTACGCAGTACGTCAACTACAACGTCATCGTCATCTCCCTTTACTACCTCAACAGCCTCATGCTTATACGGGTCAAACTTTTCCCCAACTTTGCCCACAGGTTTTACCCCTCGTGTCTCAAGTACACGCATCATCATGTCCCTCAGCATGATCATGCCCTTCTTATTCTCTTCATCCATGCTCTGTATGGCAATATCAATGCTATCAAGCACAGGTAATATGTCGGTGATTACACCCTCAAGCGCACTTAATTCCAAGTTCTTCCTTTCTTTCTCAACCCACTTTCTGTAATTGTCAAAGTCCGCCATAGTTCTGAGCAATCTTTGCCTTAGCCCCTCATTCTCAGCCTTCAATTTTTCGTTATTTTCCCTAAGACCTTCATTTTCCTCCTTTAACCTCTCGTTCTCAGCCTTTAATTTCTCAATTTCCTCTATCAGCATTTGTTTAGTTTTTCTCTCGTAACCACGCGCTACTCTCTTCTTTTTTCCAACATCTTTGCTCATTTATTTATCACCTAATATATCGCGATGGAGAAATGGTAAGAGAAATATTACTCAATCTTTATCCTTTTTCCTTTCCTCTCCTCAACAGCCTTTTTCTTTATTGTTATATCTAAAATCCCGTTCTTATACGTTGCTTTTGCACTATCTGGGTCAACGGCGCATGGCAAGGTGATACTCTTGTAATACCTTCGTTTTGGATTTTTCACGTCTATGGTCAGTGTATCCTCAGTCAGGCGTATGTCTATGTCCTTCTTTTCAACACCAGGAATCTCCGCTGTCACATACACTTCCCCCTCACTCTCCGTAATATCTGTGATGGGCTCTCTGCCTAATCCCTCTCCTTTACGGCCCATAAGATAGGGTTTTGTATTGCCAAACTCCTGAATATGTGGTTTGCCATCCGGTCCTATTCTCATAGTGAACCCGTATATGAATGGCCCCCTTATTTCCGCCTCTCCTCTCAGCGCTGTGTGGAAAAGGCGATCGAGGTACCTCCTCATTTTCTCAAAGTACTCGTCAACGTCAAAGTCAAAGAACTCATCAATATCCCAGAACCTGTTCCATCGATCTTCGTCCCAGAAATCATCCGACTTTTTCTTTTTCTTCAATCACACCACCTCCTTTTATTTTTCCAGGGTTTTTCGAGTATGTAAACTCTTCTATATAAAACTTTCTGCATGAGTATGGAAAATGATAATAACATTGCGATAATAGTAATGAGGATGTCACGTCTGACATAAGGGCGGGGGAACGCTCAATTTTTATATACCCCTCCCCCATTCCCCCGATGTCATGGAGATTAATGAAGCGCTTAAGATGCTGAAGGAGGCTGAGCAAAGGGCGATAAAGAGAGTTGAGGAGGCGGAGAAGGAAATAAAGAAAAGAGTGGAAAAGGCAAGGAAGGAGGCAGAGGAGTTTATAAAGAGGGAGGTAGCAAAACTTAGGGAAGAGGCTGAGAAACTGATAAAGGCTAGAGAGATAGAGGCTGCCGAAGAGGCAAAAAGGATTGTAGAAGAGGCTAAGAGAAGGGCAAAAGAAGTTATGGAAAAGGCCAAGGGCTACATTGAGAGGGCAGCAGATGCAGTTGTGAAGGAAGTTTTGAAGAGGTGATATGAAAAAGAGGTGGTTGTGGGTTGCTATTCCCTGAAAGAATGGTCAAACTGTACATTTTAACTCATAAGGATTCCTACGATAGAGTATTGGACACGCTGCATAAGATGGGAGTTGTTGAGGTATCTGATGTTAGGTTTGAAGAGTTGGCGGAAATGCTTCATTTCGACAGAGAACATGAAGGTCTGAGAAAGATAATGGAATATGAGGGCATGGTTAAAAAAGCACTCAATTTTTTGCACCGATGTGAAGGTAGGAGGAAAAAGAAACTTGAGGTTTTTTTCCCAAAGCCCAAGCCTAAGCTAAAGGCAAAAAAATTATCCGAGTACGCTTTTTTCGCAAAACATGCGGATATTGTGGAAAAAATGTGCGATGAAGTTTTGGCTGTAGAGCGTAAAATAGGAGAAATTGAGGAAAGAATCAGTCTGCTCAGGGCGGCAATAAAGACTCTGAAAAGCATTGAAAGGTTGGACTTTGATATGAAGTATTTGGTAAAGCACACGTTTTTTACTGTAAAAGTGGGTATAAGCACAGATATTGGGAAAATAATGAGTATTGCCAAGAAATACGGCGCACATGTATATTATGAAAGTTATGAGGAGTATTACGCTGTGCTCATAATCACATATAAGAAGGATGATTCTTCTTTTTATGGCGAACTTGGGAGGGATTTATTCAGAGAAGTCCGCCTTCCACCGTTTTCTGGAAAACCACGTAGTGTTATAGAAAAACTAAACTCCAAACTAAGAGATATGAGAAGGGAAATAGAAAAACTCTATACAAAAGGGTTAGAGTTGGCTAAAAAATACGGTAATGAGCTGAGAGTATACCATGATGAAATAATCAATGTCAGAATGAAGAGAGAAGCAAGCCTTAGGGCGGGAAGGACAGAAAGTGCAAGGCTGATATCTGGATGGTGTCCTCAAAAAATAATCAAAAAGGTGAGAAATGGTGTTTTATCTGCAGACTCGGGGGCTTACTTTTACTATAGAAAGCCAAGGGAAGGAGAGGAAGTGCCAATACTGATAAATAACCCGAAATGGGCAAGACCTTACCAGAGATTAACGGAAATGTATGCATTACCCAATTATAACGAGTTTGACCCAACAGTAATAATAACGCCAGCATTTATACTATTTTTCGCTTTAATGCTCGGTGATGCTTTTTATGGCATACTCGTAACAATCATAGGCGTACTGCTTTACAAGGGGTTAGGGCAAGTTGATGAGGGCATGAGGGATTATGCAAAAATATTCATAGTGATCGGGATCGCCACGATAATTGCAGGGCTGCTACTCGGAAGTTTTCTTGGGCCTCTTGATGAATATAATCCGCTAACGCCCGCCCTCACATCATTGGGTATATCACGCGTTATAGTATTGGATTCAATGAAAAATCCGATCGCCATACTCCTTCTTTCCCTCATACTTGGTCTTCTACAACTGAATATAGGAATAGCCCTAGCCTTGATTAAGAATTTAAGGGAGAGAAAAATAAAAGAGGCTTTGAACGGCCAAGTATCATGGATTTTTCTTGAGCCTGCAGGTTTTGTTTTAATAACAAGAATGCTTGGATTCTTCACATTCTCAGATATTGTGATAAAACTCGCATACATGGGCGTTCTCATTGGTATGATCCTGTTATTTGTGCCCAAGGGGCCGCTAGCATTCTTCGACCTCACAGGATTCATAGGAAACTTTCTTTCATATGCCAGAATACTTGCACTGGGCTTAGCCACCTCAGGGATAGCCCTCACAATAAACATAATCTCTCGCATACTCCCGATGTTTGCCTCCTCATTCATCTGTCTCTCAGTATTTATCGTAATGGCTGTAATTGTTTTTGCACTTTCCAAAAAGATGAGGATTAAAAAGTTAGGCTACATATCTATATTTTTCGTTATAATGGGTGTAATAAGCGTTTTCAGTGTTTTCTCTGCAATAATGGTCTTTGTTCTCCTAGTCCTCGTCTTTGGTCATATGTTTAACGCAGGAATACAGGCACTCGGTGCGTTCATCCACTCGCTCAGGCTCCAGTATGTTGAATTTTTTGGCCAGTTCTATGAAGGTGGTGGAAGGAAGTTTAATCCGTTGAGAGTAGTTAGAAAATATTCGTTGGAGGTAGAGAAATGAAAAAATCCATGCTGATGGGGAAAGCCGTAATGCTATCGCTGGCTGTGCTTGCAACCCTGATATTAATGGCGTACGGGGCGCTTGCAGAGGGTAATGAAACGTCTACAGATGGTGAAAAGAACATGCTTGGAGCGTATTTAGCAGCAATCGGTGCAGGCATAGCCATAGGAATATCGGGCATGGGCGCGGGAATAGGCGTAGGGATTGCTGGGGCTGCAGGCTCTGGTGTGGTTGCGGAGAAACCTCAGATGTTTAGCAGGGCAATACTTTTCCAAGCTTTGCCGCAGACGCAGGCAATATATGGCCTTCTTATAGCAATAATAATACTGCTTAAAACAGGACTAATTGGGGGTCATCCCGAAAACATAGGAATAGGTGTTGGCCTTATAGCCATAGGCTGCGGTCTTGCAGTTGGAATTGCAGGGCTGAGCGCTATAGGCCAAGGTATTGCTGCATCATCAAGTATTGGCGTTGTTGGTGAGAAGTCAGAGATGTTTGGAAGGGCTGTTATATTTTCTGTATTACCGGAAACGCAAGCAATCTATGGTCTTCTTATAGCAATAATAATACTGCATAAGACAGGGCTAATTGGTGTTCATCTCGAGGACGTAGGAATAGGTGTTGGCCTTATAGCGGTAGGCTGCGGTCTTGCAGTTGGAATTGCAGGAATGAGCGCAATAGGTCAAGGTATTGCTGCATCATCAGGTATTGGCGTTGTTGGTAAGAAGCCAGAGATGTTTGGAAGGGCCATTATATTTTCCGTGTTACCGGAAACGCAAGCAATCTATGGTCTTCTTATAGCAATACTGTTGCTCGCATTTTCTGGGGTTTTCGGCGGAAAAATGGGCGTATCGCAAGCCGTAGGCATCGCGGCACTAGGTAGTGGTCTTGCCGTTGGAATTGCAGGGCTGAGCGCAATAGGTCAGGGAATAACGGGCGCTGCCGCAATACAGGCGACTGCGAGAAATCCGCAGAGTATGACACGCGGCATAATATTTTCAGTGATGTCAGAAACGTTTGCAATCTTTGGTTTACTGATAGCGATATTTATAATGATAGGAATAGGGCTTATGTGAAAAAGGCAGGGGGTATGCTGTCAGATGGTTGAAGAGATAGTGAAAAAAATTGAGGAGGAGACCGCGAGGAAAATAAAAAACATGATGATTCGGTGCGATAAGGCTGTGGAAAAAATAATGGCTAATGCAAGGGAGAAGGTTGAGAAAGAAAGGAAGAGGATTCAAAAAGAGGTGGAAAAGACTGTGAATACTGCGTGGAAGAGGGCAATATCCTCTGCAAACCTTGAGGGAAAAAGGCTCGTGCTCGAAGCCATGGACAATGCCGTAAGAATGGCAATTGAAAGGGCAAAGGAAAAATTGTCATCGCTTGATGAAAAAACGTACGCCTCCTTTCTGGAAAGAAAGATCGCGGAAGGTAGGGAGATGCTGGGGAGCAGTTTCAGGGTTTACTGCAGAGAGAAAGATATGGCGCTGGTTCGAAGGCTGTGTGAAAGACACGGCTGTGAGGTCTTGAGAGGAGACATAGAGATTGGCGGGGTTATCATAGAATCAAAAGACAGAGGAATGAAAATAAATTACACATTTGAGGAAATTATCGCTAGAAGCATGCCATCGTTGCGAGAGGTTGCAGCAAAGCATCTTGGCGAAGGAGGATAATAGGTTGGCACCGTCAACCATCGCGCTGCTGGTAGTCGCACTCGTAATACTGATTATTGTCATACTGTTCATGAGTTATTATCGAACCATAACAAACATTGCATCCTTTGCCTATATTAATGCAAAGTTGCATGTGCTGGCCCCAGCCTACATAACCATGGAAAAAATAAACCAACTTGTGGAGACGGGAGGGATATCTGAGGCAACATCAATGCTTGCAGCGTCGGGCATGGAAGTGCGTGGAAGTCGCTGGGAGGATATTGAGACATCACTGGATGCTGAATATGTGAGAATTGTAGACTATGTGCTGAGTTCAGTGCCCGAGGGGATTAGAGTGTTCACAGAAGCGTATAAGGGCTATGTTGAGATGCAAATATTGAAGAGAGCATTAGCACTCAAAAATGTTGGAGAGGAGGAAGCAATTGAAAAACTCCCAATAATAGGTGGTGTAGACAAAAGTCTTCTTCGCGATATTGCTGAAGCGCACGACCTTGATGGTGCCCTTGCTGTTATAAGGGAAAAGTACGGGTTTGAGGAATGCTCGGACATCGTTGGATGCATGCTAGAAATGGATAAGTGCGCTCTGGGAAACATGAGGCGCTCCTTGGCGGGAATTGACTCATCTCTAGGTGCGTCAATAAGGGAGTTCGTGGGTGTTTTGATCGATTCTATAAACATCAAGATTGCATTGCGAGGTATTAAACTTGGTATTGCAGATATTAAAAAGCATATGATGGGAGGGGGCTGGCACCTTGCAGACTGGATGCTGGAGCAGTTATGCGATTCGAGGGATGTTGGAGATATAGCACGTGCACTCGAAGGCACACCGTATGCGAGCATAAAAGAGGCAAGGGATGTTGAGGACGCCGAGAGGTTACTGGATAAAATTATACTCCTAAAAGCACGTGAAATCTCGGGCAAGGACCCATTGCTCACGGGCCAACTTGTTTACTTTCTTGCAGCCAAGGAAGTTGAAATAAGAAATATAAGGGCAGTTCTCTTGGCTCTCTACCATGGAAAAAGTATAAGAGAGTTCGCAGACAGCCTGGTGGTGATTTCGTGATTGTGTTCATAGGAAGGAGAGACGAAATCGCAGGGTTTGCCCTGTGCGGTGTTAGGGTGTACGATGTTGAGGACGCCATAGGTGCTGCTAAGGTGCTCAGGGAGTGTGTCAGTCATGCGAAAATGATTATAATAAGTGGAGAGTATGCGGATGCGCTATCCCAAGATATTGAGGAAATAGAAAAGATGAAAAATGCTCCCATCATTGTGCCCATCCCAGGTAGGTACAGGGATGTTGGCAGAGACAGGATTAAGGATGTGATAAGAAGGGCTATAGGGATTGAAATTGAGAGGTGATAGAGTAATGGCAGGAGAGGGCGTTATTGTGAGAGTGGCGGGTCCCGTTGTTCAGGCAAAGAATATGCGCGGGGCTAAGATGTACGATGTGGTGCATGTTGGGAATGAGGGGCTCATTGGAGAAATTATAGAGATTGTTGAAGATAAGGCAACGATACAGGTTTATGAGGACACTACTGGTTTAAAGCCTGGTGAGCCTGTAAAGGCTACAGGCATACCTTTGTCGGTTGAACTAGGTCCAGGTCTCATAGGAAATATATATGATGGAATACAACGTCCACTGGAGGCAATAAAGGCGCAGGTGGGTGATTTTATAACGAGGGGCGTGGTTGCTGAGGCGATTGATAGGAAAAAGAAGTGGGAATTCAAGCCATTAGTAAAGAAGGGTGATAAAGTAAGCAGTGGTGATTTTATTGGTGAAGTTCAGGAATCAAAACTCGTTGTTCACAAAATAATGGTTCCTCATGGAATAGAGGGGGTTGTTGAGGAAATCGCACCTGAGGGGTTGTACACTGTAGAGGAAACCATTGCGGTTGTGTCAACAGCACAGGGAAAGAAAAAGGTAAATATGCTTCAGAAATGGCCTGTTAGAACACCAAGACCTTTAGCACAGAAGTTTGACCCAAGAGAACCTCTAATCACAGGGCAGAGGGTAATAGATACGCTCTTCCCCATAACAAAGGGGGGAACTGCTGCAATACCCGGAGGATTTGGGACGGGAAAGACTGTAACACAGCATCAATTGGCAAAGTGGTGTGATGCAGACATAATCGTATATGTGGGATGCGGGGAAAGAGGGAACGAGATGGCTGATGTGCTTAAGGAATTTCCTAAGTTAAAGGATCCAAAATCCGGTGAGCCACTTATGATGAGAACAGTACTCATAGCAAACACAAGCAACATGCCCGTAGCGGCAAGGGAGGCAAGCGTTTACACAGGCATTACAATAGCAGAGTATTACAGGGATATGGGATATAGCGTGGCCCTCATGGCAGACTCCACATCAAGGTGGGCGGAGGCCATGAGAGAGATTTCAGGCAGGCTTGAAGAAATGCCAGGTGAAGAAGGATACCCAGCGTACTTGGCATCGCGTCTTGCAGCCTTTTATGAGAGGGCTGGATATGGGCGAATAATATGCAATGAAGAGAGGTACGGGGCACTATCTGTTATAGGTGCAGTATCGCCTCCGGGTGGTGATTTCTCAGAGCCAGTTGCACAGAACACGCTCAGAATAGTAAAGGTCTTCTGGGCGCTTGATAGTGAACTTGCAGATAGAAGGCACTTTCCAGCAATACACTGGCTAAGATCGTATTCACTGTACCTTGAGCACGTGAAGCCCTGGTGGGAGAAGGAGATAGCAAAAGATTGGTATGAACTTAGGAGGGAAGCTATGAGCATACTGCAGAAGGAAGATGAACTGCGTGAAATTGTCCGACTTGTTGGTCCTGATGCCTTGCCCCCGTCGGACCAGGCTGTGCTCGAGGGTGCAAGGGTTATAAGGGAAGACTTTTTGCGCCAAAACGCGTTCCACGAAGTAGATACATATTGTCCTCCAAAGAAGCAATATGAGATGCTTAAAATAATGCTTGAGTACTATCATGAGATTAAAAAGGCGATGGCTAAGGGTGTGAGTATTGATAAGATTAGAGCGCTTAAGTGTAGGGAAAGGATTGCAAGGATGGCAACAGTGCCCAATGACAGATATGAGGAGGAGTTTGCTAGGATTAGGGAAGAGATGGAAAAAGAGATCTCAGTGCTGATGAAGGAGGTGGCAGCATGATGTCCAGCGCTCCGAGGGTCAAAGATGTTGAATATTTGACCGTAGGCGAAATATCAGGGCCTTTGCTTTTCATCAAGAACATAAGCGATGTGGCATATGGCGAGATTGTAAAAATAAGGTCACCAACTGGTGAGATAAGAACGGGCCAGGTCTTGGAGGCTGGAATAGATTTTGCAGTGGTTCAGGTTTTTGAAGGAACAAAAGGATTGGATACAAAGGGCACAGCGGTACGTTTTACAGGCGAGACGATGAAGTTTGGTTTATCACCCCAAATATTGGGACGAATATTTGATGGATCAGGAAAACCAATAGATGGTGGGCCTGATGTAATACCGGAGGAAAGAAGAGATATAAATGGCTCACCGATAAATCCCTCAAGCAGAGAGTATCCACGAGAATTCATACAGACTGGCATATCTGCAATAGATGGAATGAATACATTGGTCAGAGGACAAAAATTGCCCATATTCTCTGGCTCTGGTTTGCCACATAACGAACTTGCCGCACAGATTGCAAGGCAGGCAAAGGTTAGAGGCGAAGGTGAGGAATTCGCAGTTGTTTTTTGCGCAATGGGAATAACAAATGAGGAGGCGAACTTTTTCATAAGAGATTTTGAGCGCACGGGAGCACTGGAAAGGGCTGTGCTTTTTTTGAACCTCGCCGATGACCCTACAATTGAGCGTTTAATTTTGCCGAGGCTTGCCCTAACAACAGCAGAGTACTTGGCATTTAACATGGACATGCACGTCTTGGTGATACTCACAGATATGACAAATTATTGCGAAGCATTGCGTGAGATTGCTGCGGCGCGTGAGGAAGTTCCTGGGCGTAGAGGATATCCAGGATACATGTATACGGATCTTGCGACAATATACGAAAGAGCTGGAAGAATAAAGGGTAAAAAGGGATCGATAACACAGATTCCAATACTCACCATGCCTGACGACGATATAACGCATCCGATTCCCGACTTAACAGGATACATTACCGAGGGTCAGATTGTGCTATCGCGCAGGCTACACCGCCAGGGAATATACCCGCCCATTGATGTCTTACCATCCCTATCAAGGCTTATGAAGCAGGGAATTGGCGAAGGAAGGACAAGAGAAGACCATGATGATGTGTCGAACCAATTGTACGCCGCATACGCTGAGGGAAAAGACTTAGAAGACTTAACAAAGGTTGTCGGTGAGGAAGCATTGAGCGATAGGGATAGAAAGTATCTGGATTTCGTTGTTGAATTCGAGAATAGGTTTGTAAATCAGGGAAAGGATGAAGATAGAAGCATTGAGGAAACACTAAGCATAGCGTGGGATATATTATCAATACTGCCAAAGGAGGAACTAAAGAGAATAGACGTGAAATACATTGAAAAATACTATCCCAAAAAGTAGAAGAATATAAAATGTTGTAATAAAAAATTAGACAGACAACGCAAAACTCATAGTAACTTACCATCGTATGATATGTACCTCACATTGCTATTATTACGCCTTTTATGCACTGTAATATAGGGTTGTATGTGCGTTGTCGTATAAATTGGTGGTGAGCAGCACCCCTCTTAGCTCTTAGCCGCTTGTATTCTATACTGTATCATGTTTTTAATTAGGCGGTGTGTCACGCCTTGCTAGAGACACGCCCCCTTATGCCCTGCCCGATATGGAAATCATAGCACCTATATGCCGCTCAAATATATTAATAATGTGTGAAGGATAATTATCGTAGAATTATGCGACAAGGCAACTGCAGCGAAAGGTTTATAAACCCTATGCCCAAATTTATAAATATGGCGGAGGTTGAGTTTATAATTGAGGATATACCGAGGACTAGAGTTCCTTTGAGGGTTTTAAATCCAGCAACAGGTTTCAATATTGACGCATTGTGGAAAGAGGATAGAGAAATATATAGTGTTTTAAGAAGGGCGGAAAGTGTTGAGGAGGCAAGAAAGGGCATTTACGATTATTTGTGCAGAAAAGAATGGGAATATAGAAGGGGGAAGAAAATTATACACCCACTTGTCGAGAGCATAGCACAGGAGGCAATACGTGTTCTTAAAAATATAATATCTGTGAGAAACGAGGAGGCTACAGGCTACAGTGCCCTCACATATTTATGGAGAATTGCACGCGGAGAAAGCGGCGCTCTTGCAGAGGTTGATGAGGGCTTTATACTGGAGTTCATACACCTATTCAAGGCAATAAACGGAAGGGCGGAGATATACCCGACAAAGTACATAGAGGGGGTAGAGCAGGTGGACTTCAAAAAAATAAAGGGCGAGGATGCAGGCAAAAAGAGGTCAAACTATCTGGATAAAATGGCGGACAGGGTTTGGAAAAGAATAATGGAGTATAAGAGCGGGCTTGATGCTGATGTTATTGAGAAGAGGAGGGAAAATAAGGCTAAGATACTGGACTATCTGGGCGGAAGCGAGGATGACTGGGAAAACTATATGTGGCATTTCAGGAACGTTTTTAAGGGCAAGGAGGCGGTGGACAAGTTAAAGGATTTGATAAAGATGGATGAGGATGATATTGAGGCACTTTTAAAGGCTGCCGAGGGAAAAATACCCTTTGGAATAACGCCTTACTATCTCCACCTGTTTGACTTTGAAAATCCATACAACTATGACTATCAGGTGAGGGCGCAGGTGCTGCCACCAATGCACACTGTCATTGAGATGATGGAGCACAGGGAGGAGAGAAGCTATTACTTTGATTTCATGGGGGAGCATGACACCACACCCCATAATCTGATAACGAGAAGGTATCCTCTCATCGCCATATTAAAGGCTTCCAATACATGCCCCCAGGTCTGTGTTTACTGCCAGCGCAACTGGGAAATAACCGATGTTTTGTACAAAGGAGGCATACCAACAAGGGAGGCAATAGATAGTGCGCTGGACTGGTTTTCTGAGCACCCAGGCATAAAAGAGGTACTGATAACAGGAGGGGATCCGCTCATACTTCCTGACAGCGTTGTTGAGCACATGGTGAGAAGGCTTAGCGAGATGGAGCATATAATAAGCATAAGGATCGGCACAAGAATACCAGTGACCGTACCCTTCCGCATAACGGATGAACTTGCATCAATGCTATCCTCATACATCGAGCCGGGAAAACGAAATATATGCCTTGTAACGCATGTGGAATCCGCATATGAGGTTACCCCGGAAATGGCTATCGCTGTTGATAAACTGAGGAAGAACAGGATATACGTGTACAATCAGCAGGTCTTCACGTTCTGGGTAAGCAGAAGGTTTGAAACCGCAGCCCTGCGTGTTGCACTCAAGAAAGTGGGAATTGACCCGTATTACTCTTTCTATCCTAAGGGCAAATGGGAGCACATGGAGTATGTGGTTCCCGTCGCTAGAATATTGCAGGAAAGGAAAGAAGAGGCACGGCTTCTCCCAGGAGTTTTCAGGACGGACGAGCCTGTGTTTAATGTTCCTAGGCTTGGTAAGAACCATCTAAGGGCATGGCAGGACCACGAATTGATAATGATAAGACCGGATGGGCGAAGGATGTATCTATGGCATCCATGGGAGAAAAACATACAACTCATTGACCCTTACATATACACAGATATAGTATCCATAAAGATGTACCTTGATAACCTTAAAAAATACTTTAACGAGGACATTGAGGAGTATAAGAGCATCTGGTATTATTACTGATGTACGCTTGGAAAATAACATGCCGGCGAATAGCGCAAAAAAATAACCATAAATGCATGATACGTTACTTCATAAATGCTAAATATATGAATGTGAGCACAGTAACGACCAATATATATAATTGAACGGCAAAAACGAGGTCTTTCTTGTAAATTTTTGGCAAAGAGAATGACAACATTGTCAGTGCAATCACGAACTCCACAGTGGCTTCTAAGTATTTCTCTATTTTAATGAGCAATACTGCGACTATTAGGAGAAAAACTCCAATAACTATGGCAAGAAGGTAATTCCACCTTTTCCAACTGCCTGGGCTGAGAAACCGTGATATGAGCATGGAAATGGCAACGATTGTCCAGAGTATGCAAAGTGCTAGTTCTGCGTATGTGCTGGTAATTGCAATGGTTGTTGAGGCAACCAAAAATATGAATATTGCCGTGGCAGTCAACAATTCTCCCCTTATTTTTGTGTGTAGAATCTCATGTCTGAGCCATAACAACGTGATACCGTTGATAACTAGACATGGAGCAGCATAGGGGTTCACAATTTTTGGTAAAAATATTGATATTATGCTCATGGAAATAAAGAGTGCGCCGAAGGAAGAGGCAATCTCGGAACGTACGGGAACGGGCACGAACTTTGCTTTAGCAATAAACACAACCAAAGTTAAAAATGTTAAATATATGGAGTATGTGGACATTACAATATTTTCAAATGACGCTACATCAAATAGGATGTATATTGAGAGCACCAAAAGAGTTACCGCAATATACCCAAAGAGCCCTATCAATCGCCTATACAGATGGGGAGCTTTTCGATAACTGTATATCCCAAACACTGTTGGAAGCATGCCAAACGGCAGAAATATGAGAAACTCCATCGCTACCAGTGACAACGAAACAATGATAAACATTATGAAAATACCCACGAAAAAGAGTACAAATCCACCAGTCCTTACAGGCTCCTTTTCCTCGGTAGTTCTCTTCATAATATTAAGCAAATCCTTACCTTTTTTTATTTCCTGATGCCTCACATCATGCACAAGCATGTGCATCATTTTATCCTTCACAATATTGGCTTCCCTCACGCCCTCATGTGTTAGGAAATACGCATACCTCTTTCTTTCAAGGTTTCTTATATGGCATTTCTTCTTTTTCACAATCCCCTCTTCCTCCAGCGATATGAGTGTCATTGCCACATGAGACCTTGCAAGCCCCGTGGCTTCAGCAATCCCTTGCTGTGTTATTGCGATGGGCGCCTCTACAACATCGTCATCGCCCAATCTCCAATAATCCAGTAAATGCAAAAGAATGCGCTCTTTTGCCCTCACTTTATCGTGTTGCGGCATTATGCCAACCCCATTGCTAAATCAGGTGGATGATATCTCAACAGGCATCGTTTCCGCATCAAGCCCGGGGTTGTACATGTCGTATGCGTGTATTCCCTGTATTGTAGCCCTTATTGGCTTTAGTGCAACTATATTATACGTTATGTGAATGGAATCACCAGCACCTATATCCTTGATGTAAAGCATTGCCTCACGGCCGTTAACTTCGTAATTGGATATGATTTTTTTCCTTACAAGGTCGTCAAAATCTGGAACCACAAATTCAAAGCCAACAGGAGCCCTAACCTCAACAAGAAGCATTCTTATGTATGTGCTGCCCGAATAGTTCACATATAGGTCAACGCGTATCGTGTTGCTAACGCGAACCTCTGTTGTGTTATAGTGCACGTATAGTATAAGGTCCCCCTGTGTCGAGATGTTAGTGGAACTCCAAGGTATATATTGCTCATAGTACACCTGCACATCTGCCACACCTTCGCCCTCGCTTACTACCTTTATATACTGGGCAGAGCCCAGATATTTTGAAATATCAAGCCAGTAAGTAACGTCCGCCGTGGATTCATCAATGTTAAACAGCCCAATGGTCTCATTGTTCGCAAGCACTTTTACGGTCATATGTTTAATCTGTGTTTGAGAGCACATTTTAATCGCTTGGAAGGCCACAATGGTATCCTGTGTTGAGTAAAAACCTCTCGGTGTTCTATGCATTAGCAAGTAGTTCAACCCCATGCTAACCAGATTATCATGCGAGCCGTGCTTGTAAAGTGCCATGACTGCGTAGGCTGTTGTCTCTATAATTCGTGGATTACTGTAGCCGTAATATCCTGCGTAATTGCCCGTTATCATGTTGGTACTGGATGACCAGTAAGCATAATCATTCTCAACATTTGCCATGCTTGCTAACCTGCTGGCTATATCATCCACCAC
>QMTG01000005.1 GCA_003649915.1 Thermoplasmata archaeon | reverse complement strand
TTGCTGTCGTTTACAAAAAATCCAGTGCGAGAAGTTGCACGACGAATGGGGATAAGAACTGATACAGCCAAATATATGGCAAAGGGCTTGAAGACGATAAAGGGACGAAAGTATAGTATAGGCAAGATAAATCTTGTTGAGAGAATAATATACGAAGCACGACAGAATAGAGAAATGCGCAGGCGAATGTTAGACGCTATCAAAGATATTGCTAAAGAACAAAAGTTGCAAATAGAATTAGATTGGTTAGACGAACAAATAGAGGCTGAACAAGATGCCTGAAGATTTTGAAAAATGCGTAAAAGAGGGTGGTAAAGTTATAACACTGAAACTTGGTAAAAATAAATATATGCACCTTTGTAAAGACAAAAATGGTAAATGGCACAAAGGTGAGATAAAAACAAAGAAAAGTAAGTAGATATGGGCTGGGCAATTAGATGTAAAAATTGTGGTTTGCGGGATTTTGTAGATAATGAAGGAACTTACCGTTGCCCCAACTGTGGCAAAAAAGTAAAAGCGTACCGTTGTGGTTTACCGCCTAAAACAATTGGCATGCCCAATGTTATTGACGATACATTGCCTAAAAGATATGATATGGAGTTAGGAACGGTTATAACTTCTCGTTCCCAGAGAGATAGAGTTGCAAAAGAAAAAGGACTTGAGATAATATCTGTGCAAGAATGGAAAGACAAACATCCTGAAATTGAGCCTGTAAGTAAAAAGGCTTTTAGTTATAAAGGGCAGATAGACAGGCGTTCCACGGCGGAACGCAGACATGTAAGAAACATTGAAGCGGAGATATGGTGATGGCAGAAGAAGAAAAATTTCAAGATCAGGAATTAGGACAGGAACTTGACAATTTAGAGGGCGACGAAGAAAACATCGAAACATTTGGAGAACAAGCACAACAAACTAACGACGAAAATAATAACAAACCTGCAATTGACAAAGAAGAAATAAAAAGTATAGTAAAAGAAGCAATTGAAAGTATGTTTGCAAGTGGCAACGAAGAGCCACAAGAGCAAGAAACAGAAATACCTGCGGTCGATACTGGACAAATACCGCAAGTAGTGCAAAGGGCGATAGACGAAGGCGACCCAGATGCACTGGCGGATTTGTTGCAGAAAGTAATCGACCGCAATAATAAATTGGCTGAACTTGCTCTAAAGGCTATCGAAGAACAAAAACAAACTATACAACAATTGCAACTGCCTCAATCGCTGGAGCAGTTATTGCCTTCTGTTGAGGGTGCGCAGAAAGAAGATATTCCTTCTGCGCTGGAACTCATCAGAAGTGGCACAATAACTGACCCTAAAACAGCGATTGAGTTTGCAGTGATGCGCAGACGGCTTACTAAAGGGTCTGTTGGTAAAAAGAATGAGCCAACAAAGACACAGAAAGCCGCTGACGCTCTGGCTGCTGCAATAGCAAATACAGGCAGCGAAAATGTAAGTGGCCGAAAAACATTCGACTTGTCTGCCTTGCTAAATCCCAGCAGCCTAAAGGAGGTTTTGCGTAAGGAGTTAGAACAAAGTCAACAATAAAGGAGGTAAAAGATGGCTGACATATATCACGGTGGTGTTGACGATGTAATCAAAAGGGATACTTATCTCAAGAGGACATCGGTAGATAAGTATCCGATTGCAATTGCGTATACAGCGTTCAATTCACAGCCCTTCTTGCAGGTCATCGGATTAGAGACCTGGGGTCTCGATGCAATGAAGGATGTGAATGTATTCGGCGCTGTATATACGTCCAAACAAGGAATGGTTCGGTATGACAGCGGGGTTTATGCCCTGACTGGTCTGGTCGATAACAGTACTTCACCATCGCAATGGTTAGGCAGGCTGCGTTACAGCACGCCTCAACTCGTTGAAGGTGGGGCGACTTATTCGTGGGCTTGGCATACCTTGCATAACAGCCAGTACATTCCCGTAACGGATGTACAGGACAACAAGCAAGGTGCTATTGATATAATGGCTCACAAGATGGAAATCCTGAAAAAGTCAATTGTTCAGGATTTCGCTCGCGCTGTTTTAGGTAATCCTAATGCGCCTGATTACGGCGTTGACGGCCCCAGTGCTGTCTATTCAGATCTGCCTAACCTTGTATCGGTAACGCAGGATAGAACTGTTGGTGGTATCTCAACTACCAATAGTTGGTGGCAAAACCAGAAGAAAGCCGTTACCGATGTGGGCGGTGGTGGAGAACTGGATAGGCCTTTGCAATTGTTGCGTAAGGTTCAATCTGCCATTATTGATGTCAAGAGTATAGCAGGTGCCGAAGGCGGATATATCTACCTTGCCACGAAGGGTGCCTGGTTGTACTGGGGCAGATTGGCTTACGCTGACAGATTAACGCAAGGATATGGTGCTACAAAACCTGTTTATGATGCTCTTAACTTCCCGTATCATATCCTTGCAGGTGACCCGATGGTCTATGACCCTGCCGTGACCATTCCTTACGGTGCAACTGCTAACACAGAAGCCATTTACGGGCTGAATAAGTCAACATTCTTCATCGGCATTCGCCGAGAAGAAAACTTCCGTTATGTTGACTGGGAACCTCCCAGAGAACATGACCAGCCCAAGACTTATGTGGCTTCTTGCACAGTCAGGATGACACCTGGCGTGACTAACAGGAAGGTTCAGTTGGTAATTTACAACATTCCGCAGAATACTGATTAAGGAGGAAAAGGAGATGGCTTACAGTGTACCTGATGAATCTGAACTGAAAGATGTTGTCCTTGTTGACCTTGATACTACGGGTGTTAGTACAGCCCAGCCCTTTGCTGGCTATGAAGTAGCCACAAGGACTGGCAAGGTCTTTCAATTGGTGAAGTTTGACAGCAGCGGTGTGGCTGCGGTAGCAGGTGCGCCTGCGGTCTGGCAGAAGACTTCAACGGCTTTTGTCGTTACTGCTGATGTGTCTGACGGTGGAAGTTATGCTTTTGCAGGCGTTTTCTGTGCCGTTATTGAAGACGGCAAGTATGGGTATATCCAAAAGAAAGGTGAATGCACTGCAAAGGTATCTTCAGGCGTATCGGCAGGCGACCCGTTGTATGTAGCCAACGATGGCTACTTTGACACTGCCACCGAAGGCACACATCACATCGTAGCTTATGCCAAGACCGCTGCTTCAAGTGGTGAAGCAACTGTTGTTCTAATCTAAAAAAATGGCGATAGGGGCGTCCCAGTAGGAGGGGCTGGGACGCCCTTGATTGCCTTGGTAGGTGCTTATATGCCTGACATTGCCACGATAGAAGAGTTCTATAAGTTTGCTCAACAGAAAAATCCTACAATTGATGAGCATATATTAGCCAAGTTAGCACCTACCATTGAGATTGTTCAGAAGTTATACAACCCTCCAGTTGCTTACGCCGACTATTCACGTCCACCGACAGGCGAAATAGTTGCTTGGGCGTCTGCTGTTTACGAAAGCGTACCTGCAATTGTTTACAATTCTCACAGGTTGCTTGCAGCCACGATAGCGGGGCAAGTAGGTAATAACAATCTTTGGATAATCCCAACACATCCTCGTTTAGTTTATCCTTATAGTGCTTTATATGCTTTTGCTTCGTTATTGGCGACCGAAAAGAAAGTAGGCAAGCGTGCAGATTGGATATTGTGGACTGATGATGATGTACTTGTTCCCCCAGCGGCTTATCAAATATTGCGAAACGCTGCTGACGAAAAAGAAAAACCAATAATAGCAGCAGTCGGACACGATAGAAATCCGCCTTATTTACCTGCTGTCTGGGATTTAGATGATAAAAGATGGAAAGATGTCCCAAGAGGCGGTACTTATCAGGTATCTTGTACTGGCTGGTGTACAATTTTATTACACAGAAGCGTCTTTGATAAATTGCCACAACCGTGGTTCTGGGCTGGCGGGGCTGGAATAAGTGAAGACGGCGAGTATAATAGCGGTATAAACCCTGATGCGTGGTTTGCTTTTCAATGTAAGCGTGCAGGTATTCCAATGTATGTCTGTACAGATTTGCAGATAACACATTTAGGCGAAAGGACGCCAATAAATACGCAGACAGCGAAGGCAATGTGGAAGGTATTAGGATTGGATAAATGATAAGTGCATTATGGCGATTTATCGCAGGTTTTGTAATAGGGTTTGTAGCCAATATATTGATACTGGCAATGTTGTCTGTTTCTTATGATGAAGATGATAAAAGATGTCCGCATTGTGGCAGGAGATTATGAGATATGGCGGATTTTATGATAGGGCTGATAGCAGGTGTTGGATGTAGTATAATTTTGGTGTATATTATATGTGCATTGCGAGCCGCTGATAAAAAGAAGAGAAGATGTCCGTACTGTAAGAAGGAAGTAGAGTAATGGCTACCGAATACACATCGCCAGGAATGACAATTGCCGAAGTGCAGGCACGCATTGCAGATATATTGGGCTGGGATGTCAACAATGCAGACCAGTTAGCCAAGATAAATATGGCGATAACGCAGGCGGGGCTTGCTGCAACGACTTATCAGGGAAATATCTGGTGGTGGATGCGTAAAAAATGTTATTTCACCACTTACGACGATAACACCATTTCGTCTATTTCAAGATCTTCTAATACAGTTACTGTAACGACTGCATCAGCACACGGCTACACTGTCAACTCAATCGTCAAAATAAAAGGCACTTCATCTGATACCTTTGAAGGTATTTACACGATTGCTTCTGTGCCTTCTTCGACTACTTTTACATACGCTCAAGCAGGTGACGATGAAACTGCTACTGGCGGGACTACTTCTGTTATTGGCTATCCCCTACAAACTGTAGCCAATCAAATGATGCAAAACTTGCGTGCTGTTGAAAGGGTTACATACGCAGATCAGTGGGAACTGCGATTTGTAGAACGCCCAACATTTTTTCAGTGGCATACTTTGTCGACCACTTCTTACACGGGCAAGCCAACTCATTACACATACTTTTATGACAACAGACCTTACATAGGTTTATATCCCGCCTGTGGAGGGCAATATCAGATATTC
Source organism: Thermoplasmata archaeon (assembly GCA_003649915.1). Classification (GTDB taxonomy): domain Archaea; phylum Thermoplasmatota; class Thermoplasmata; order B31-G17; family B31-G17; genus B31-G17. The sequence continues at coordinate 13,228 of QMTG01000005.1, read as the reverse complement.
ATACAGTACATCTGTCGCCACAGTAAAATAGATAACAACAGTTCCGACGATGCTCTTATCGTTCCGCCTGAATACCAATACGATGTTTATGTAAGGGGCGGGGCGTGGTTGTTGAAGAACGATTTACTTGGTGATACAGATTTACAACAATGTCCTGCATTTGTAAATGCAATGCGTCGTATGACGGCAAGCGAACCGCCGTCTTACATAACTGAAACTGAACAAATAGTTTATCCAGCGGATAAACCAGTTATTGAGAACACAGTTTTTCTGACACCAGACGAATGAGATGGCAGAAGAGAAAGTCAAGTTATATGAAACTGAAATCAGCAATGGCAATCTGCCTTATACAATCAAGAAGGTTGCCTACCGCATACCTCTTACATCCAACCCTTCTGATGTTGACCTCGATATAGGCGATAGTTTGCCTGACGATAGCGATTACGAAATAATCTCGTACCAGACACAAATCGATAGTAAACTACACGGCAAAATAGTCGTCGTTTATGCCCAAAAGTATCAAGTTGAAACAGGCGAAATTATCAAAGGTTCTGTAAAAAGGTTAGAAATTCGTCCTAAAAGGCGATATACAGTTTCTCTAATTCGTTCGGCAAGTTCCACGCCGTACAAAAATGGCGATACTTACGCACAAATTTTCGGTTCTGCTTTGAACGACGACGAATTGGCGTTTGAACCTGTTGTGGTAAGTTCAACACGCAGGTATGCGACTGCTAACAAAGTTATAGAAGATGTGATTTTAGAAGCATATTACAAGAAGGCGTAGCACAATGGCTTACGAAGAACTATTATGGTCGCAGAGATTAGAATATAGCCTCAAAGACGGCTATGTAGGTGAGAGAGTTTGGCATTGCACCGATGAGCAGGGCTATGCCATACAAAAGGCAGTACTTGGTACTTATTGGGCTGGTATAAGTGGTGAAGAGCGTCCCAAGTGCTATCGTGTAGTCTGGAATAGGGGAGAAGGTGGGCAGAAAGGCAAAGGATTTTTACACGCATACTACAAAACACCTCGCAAATTACATCACGCCCGAATTAGAATATGTGGCACTTATACAGACCCAGAAATCGGCGAAAATGAGTGGGGGTATAATCCGCAAACTGATAAATTCGAACCCCTGACTGGTCAAATTGTCGTCAAAGACAAAAACGGTCTAATATCGCAAATAAACGGTTTTTACAAATTACAGACTAATCCAGGCCCCTATCATTTGGTCTGTGTTCAGACTGCTGCTAAATCCATAAACCCGAAAAACTTATTGGGTTATGTTCATACCGTCAACGAAAACAAATTACCCAATATAATGGATGCTGACGAAAAAACTATGCTAATGGTTGACATAAGGTTTGATTACACTTGGGGCGATGACTATGTAAACATAGACTACTACCTCGCTTACAATCCTGATACTTGGGATAAAAATTATTTACGGCATACGGCGATAGTGATTACAATTCCTCACCAACCTGTCTTTGAATGGGACGACCAAAAGAAACAATTTGTTTTAGAAAGCACACAGAGATTGCGCCCTATAACGAGGGCATTGCTTGATCTTGAGTATAAAAATGGACGGTTGATAGAAACTCAACCAGTTTATTTACGGCGTTATCGTTTAGCGGATTGGTCGAATTTGCCAGGGCTGTTTGAATGGTAGATAAGATAAAACAAATTATTGGCAGGATTTTATCGAGGTGGGCGAAGACACCTGTACCGCAGAAAGTTGACATAGCGGAAGGTGTTGACAATAACATTCCAATCATAATGACGCTGAACGATGTTATAGACTATCTCGATACGATTTCGCCTGTAAATCTTTTAGAGGATGTAAATCTTGAAGATGTAGAAGAGGAAGAAGAACGGCAAACAGAAGAAACAGAAAGTAAAGAAGAGCCGATAGAATTAGGGGGAAGTAAGCAAGCCGTTGTGCCGATTGAACAGGTAGATGGTGAGTTGTTGCCTGACTTGGGCTTTTGGGCAATTATCACAGAGCATGAGGATGCAGACAGTCCTGCAAGGAATAGATGGAAGTATTCTTGGGTTGAGGCATTACAGGACGCAGAGGGACACGATAACTGGTCGCAAAATAGCGAATATGGTGAGTACGGCAAACTAACTGCTGATGACAACCAATCTGCTTATCCTGCCTACAATCTTGCCGAGGCAAACAATACGGCGGATAGCAACGCTTCACCTGTGCCTGATGGCACGGTAGTTTGGATGCACCGCTCTAATGCTAACGGCAAAACCGTTTACTGGTTCGTTCATTACAACATCCCTGCAATAAAACCACCAGAAGCAGGTGATACTAACAAATTCTTGTACACTGATACAGAAGGCGAAACGAAATGGGTTTCGATTACAGACCACATCAAAACCGATTTGCTTGACGGTAATGTTCATCAAGACACTGAAGACGAAGATTGTCAAACAGGCGATTTGATTTACGGTAATGCTAACAATAAGTGGGATAGGCTGGCTATAGGTAATGAAAATCAGGTTCTTACTGTCAAGAAAGATGATAATAATAATCTCGTTCCTTCGTGGGAAGATGCACAATCGGGTGGCGGAATAGGGCAAAATATACACTTTACTTGGGTAGGGGCGGTAGCAGGTTCGGCTACTGTAGTGCTTGATAATCGAGATTGGCGAGGGCGTGTTGTCGTTGTTTCTGGTTCTGCAATAGATACTGATACTAATGACTACACCTCTGATGAATGGACAGTTGGGGCAGATGGACCCAGTTATAGCGTGTCGAGCGGGAAGGTAGGTTCAAGCCGAACAACAGGGCAAACAACCATAAGCAATATAGGGCAAATTCTTATACAGGTAGATTGTGCTGATGCGACACATAGAGGGCGTTTGATAGCAGTAAATCAAGACGCAACAAACAAAAGATTGCATGTATGGGTGTGGGCGACAGACCCACAAGGAGATTGACAACAAGGAGAATAACTAATGGCAATCGGGTATGGTAGAGAAACAGGAATGGGTAGAGGGCGTGGTATGAGAAGCGGTGGACGGAGAAATCGTAATAAAGGAGGCTGTCGCTATGAAGGCAAAGGAAAGAGTGCTGGAAAAGGTCGTGGTGCAGGCAGAGGCAGATTAGGATAGGAAAGGAGGTGCAATTATGGCTAAACGAACATCTAAACGCTGGATACAGAAAGCAATCAAAAGACCTGGTGCTTTTACAAAGAAAGCGAAAGCAGCAGGGATGACTGTTAGGCAATACGCTAAACATGTTTTGCGTAAAGGTAGTAAAGCAAGTACTCGAACCAAACGGCAGGCTGCTCTTGCATTGACATTATCAAAACTTTCTAAACGCAAAAAGAAAGGCAAATAACTGATGAACGACAAACTTGAAAAACCGCTGGATGTAGATTATTATATGGCTGTAAATATATGTAAGGGCTGTCCGCAAGCAAATAGTTGCCCTAATGTGTCAATCTGTTGTGGAGGACAATTGACGGTAAATCCTGTAATGCCCTGTCCATTAGGTCAATGGAGGTTCAAAGAAAGTGAAATTAAGGAGGTTGCTCAAAAAAATAAAAAATCTTGTAATTCCTGCCAGACAGGATTGTAAGCCACCGTTTTATTACGAAATATGGAAGTCAAAAGATGGATGGCGATTTAGAGTAAAAGCGTCTAACGGCAGGACAATAATGAGCAGCGAAGCCTACTCTTCACGCACTAAAATGATACATACTCTTGAAAGGCTGCTGTGCGATCCTCCACGAGAAGTTAAGGAGGCGAAATAATGGCTGTTTGTATATGGCTTGGGACAACTGATAGCAGTTGGTCAACGGCGACAAATTGGTCTGGCGGTGCTGTGCCTGGCAGTGGCGACACTGCTGTTATACCCGCTAATGCAACCGTTGATATAGACGGTTCTGACGAAACTTCTTCACCGATAGATAAACTTGTCATTGAAAAAGGTTGTTCAATAAGTATCGGATCGGTGGATACGCCATTGAAATTGTCTTTTTCAGGCGAAACTAATGCCGAAGCCCATTTGGCAGGCACGGGTGTTAAATATCTGGATTTGACTGAAGCAAAGGCGATTTACATTACAGAAGCAGGCGGGGCATCAACGATAGGTGCTTATGCACTCAATCTAACTGCTACTTCAGCAACCAATTCGACGAAACTGTACATTGACGCCGATGATAGCGACGATATTGGTATTGCTGCTAATGGTGGAGATGTTGGCGAATTCGATAATATCTATATTTCAGGCGGTAATATAACCATCGGTGAAAGCGTAAGTAAGATAGATGGCACATCAGCACCGCCGATAGTAATTTCAGGTGGTACGGTAGAAACTAAATGCAAACTTGATACAGCATCAGTTGCGAACGCTACTTGGACGCATAGCAACGGAACTGTATCGTCTGCTTCTGTGATAAATGGAACGCTTTACTTGAATACCAATGATACGATAACTACTTTACATCTCGGCAAAAATGCGAAGTTAGATGCTACTGGTAGTGCTGTTAGTAAAACTATTACGACGCTGGAAATGACGGCTTCATCGGCGGTAAATGACCCGCAGAAGACGATAAGTATAGGAACTTTGAAGTTGTTGAATTGTGGCTTCAGAGACATAACTCTTGATGTAGGCAGGAATTGGTCTGTTTCATTGACGAGTTTATGAGGTAGGCAAGATGGCGAAAACTTGGTTTGATACATTACGGCAAAGAGTGGCTGATTTGATAAATCCACGCAAAAAAACGCCTGGTACTATTTCAGTTGAATTACCTGGCGGTGTGAGATGGGACGGAACTGGTGAGGATATTAGCAAAAGAACGCCAAGTTATCAGAAATTGCTAACAGCGGTCAAAGGTGCTAACTGGGAAATTGCACCTGAAAGCAGAAACATTATATCATACACGCCGAAAAAGAAAACACAGTCAACCAAAGGTCAGCAGTTATTTACGCAACCACACGAAATAACTTCTATTCCTAAAGGCATTCCAGTAGCCGTTGCACCGCCACGAACGGGGCTTACATTTGAAGAAAGATTAGAATTGATAAAGTTCCAAAATGATTTACGAACTGCAAGCCAAGAGAAATTACTTAAATTGAGAGCCCAATTAGAAGCACAAAACAAAACTAATCCATCACCTTTGACACAAGCAAAAATAGCATTATTGCAAGCACAAACTCAAAATATCAAAGCCCAAACAGAAGCGACGAAAAAGAAAACTGAACGAACGCCCAGAGAACAAGAAGCCAAAATAAAACAACGACAACAACAAGAACGGGCAAGACTTATCAGTAAACAATTAGACAACCTATATGAAGACCGTAGAAAGTTTTATAGCATATTGTCCGATTTGTACAAGACACGAACTCAAACAACTGTTGGTTCGGATGAATGGAAGAAAATTACGGACGCCATAAACCAATACGAAAAATATCTGAATGAAGTCAATCAGCGGATAAAAACTCTGCAAGGGCAGTTATTGCCACAGCAAGCAGGCGAAGCAGAGCCAACAGAGCAATGGGGCGAGGTTGAACCATTGACAGGCGAAAATGTTGTTAGACGACCCGAACCAGAATTGCCTGAAATGCCTGAAGAAGAGGTTATTACAACACAAGTTCCGCCACCCGAACAACGGATTGTGGGACGATTATATTTGTTGCCTAATGGCTGGGTAGGTAGATGGAACGGTGAAGGTTGGGAATTGGTAAAGGAATATGAAAAGGTTATTAACAGATGAAGAAGTCGGCATCAAACCACAAACCCCCGCTACGCCAAAAGTATATACAGACGAAGAGGTGGGTCTTGTGCCGACTTCTCAATTTAATCGGCAACCTGAATGGACGCCTGAAAACGAACAAGTTGCAGTACGCCCCGATCTGCAACCCAAAAAGTTATACACAGACGAAGAAGTGGGCTTACCACCTTCGGGGGCATCTGAATTAGTACCTACCGTTCCTGAAGAAAAAGAAAAAAGAGAAATTGGCAAAGTTTATTACGACCCGGTGCTCAAGCGTAATCTCCAGTGGACAGAACAGGGTTGGATTTATGCAGGTGCTAAACCACCTGAACCAACTAAAAAACCAGACACTTTCACATCTATTTACTCTCAAATTGACCAGAAGTTCCCTCAATTGAAGACAATGTCACCTGCTGAACGGCTAATTAGCAGTTTTGCTTACACTTATGGCGAATTAGACGAGACTAAAAAAGCGCTTCAACAACAAGCGCAAGGCAATCCTGAAAGAGCGGTCGAGTTATGGCAGGAAGGATTGGGTAAAAGCAGAGAGGCGTTCGATAACATTGTTAGAATGCCACTTCAATTACAGATAAATCAGCAAAATCCTGATGATTTAGAGTATGCAGATAGTTTTATTTTAGACGCCGTCAACAAAGTAGGTTTGCCACCTAATCCGTTTACTAACTACGGCGATTATCTGAATTATCTTGATAGGGTTTATAAGATTGCTAGCAATAATTACAACAAGTTTGTAAGTGAACGATATAAACAATACAAAGAACAGCAGGAGCGAGTAAAGCGATACCGTGAATTTATAGAAAAACAGCCGTGGTATAAACAATTAGGTGCAGAAGCAGCGAGAGCAGCAACGCAAATAGCAGGAGAGGCATGGCGGGTTATTTCAGGTATTTTATACGCCATTCCACTGACACGAGAATTTGCCAAGAAACATCCGCCTTCTGATGTTGACCGTCTTGCTGATGTCGTATTCAATTTGGTTCTGGGTTGTACGCCTACCGAATTGTACGAGAAAACAGGACTAACTCCTGAAGATGTAGAGCGTTATAGCCAAAGTGATGCAGGTAGACGGATAACTGATTACATTTATTCGTTATCTGCTTGGTTATTAGCAGGGGCAGCGGGCGGTGCGAAAGGTGCTGTATCTACAAAGTTAGGTTCTTTGCTTAAAACATCGCCGAGATTACTACAGGCATTAGGTTGGTCAACGGGATTTGGTTTGTTAAGTGCAGCGTCAACGAAAGCCGAAGGCGGTTCTGATGAAGAAGCATTCCGAAATGGTATCGTTTCGTCAGCGATTATCGCAGCCCTTCACCTTGTCCCGATGGCATTCGGTAAGATAGGCGAAGTTGCTAAAAGAAGGGCATATCTGCGTAGAGTAAGCAAAGCAATCGGCATCAAAATCCCATCATCTATAAAAACAGCAGAAGAGTTGCGTAATTTCTTAACTAATGCCTTCAAAGAAGCGACGAAGATGTCGCTTGACGAAGCATATAAACGATTGCGATTACCTCGAAATGCTTCACCAGAGCAGATAAGAAGGGCTTACGAACGCATACAGAAGGTTTGGGCAAGACCGCCGTTGAAGATTACTCTATTAGACCAGTTGAAATTGAAAGCTGCTTATAAGACCGCATTACGTAATGCCCGATTAGAAGGTAAGGCAGTTAGAATGGCGGTACGCACACGAGCGGGTAGAGAACCCGTTGGTGGGATAGAAACAAGAGTAAAAGCAGAAAAACCTGCCGAAGCTGCCAAACCAGAAGTAAGGGCATTAGAAGCACCGCCAGAGAAGCCAACTTTACCTGCACCAGTTAGACCGAAGGCATTAGAGGTAAAACCAGTTGAAAAAGTTGAAGTGCCAACAACAGAAGTAAAACCACCTGCTAAAGCCCCTGAAAAAGCCCCTAAATTGCCTTCAGAGGCAAAAACTGTTGAAAAAGGTATTGAAGTACCTAAAGCAAAAAAAGTACCTGCAAAAATAAAAGCCGTCGAAGAGGATATATTAAATCGGGGCTTATTAACTCTTAAAACTACGCCCCTTGAAAAAATGCCTGTGCCACAAGAGGTAAAAGAAGCAGTTAAGAAACTACAAAATAAAGGATGGTTATCTGATTTTAGGTATGATCCAGATTTGAAGGCTTGGGATGTGGTCTTAAACAAGAAAGGAATACAAAGATTAGGTTTATCACGTGGGTATGGGGACGCTTATGCAGGTTGGACTTCGGATGCAAAGACATTAATAGAATGGGCTAATGCTAAACCGATAAAAACATTGCCTTCAGGATATATAGAAGAAAAATTAGGAAGATGGCGTGCAAAGTCGATACAAGAAGCTAATAAAAAGTTTCTTTCTTCGTATTTACCTGTATTTGAACAAAGTCAGCGAAAAGCCCTTGGCAATAGTATTCTGCTACAGAAGAATAATAAAGAATTTGTTAGAGTGGCGAATAAATGGCAGTTAGAGGCAGCCTTGCAAGATGGCTTTACTGTTCTTAAAAAAGGTTCTAATACAGGATGGGCGGATGACCTATTAAAAGAATATAACCAATGGGCGCCTAAAGTCAAAAAAGTTGCCCCAGAAACCGAAATAAAGCCGTCTGAAGCCAAACTTATACCAGAGACAGAGATAAAACCAAAAGCCGAGCCACTAACTCGCCGTATTATCTCCGAAGAACGCTATCAGCAGGCGGTAAAGCATTTTGCCGAAAAAGGTAAGAAGTTATACGCTGGCGTACCGATTGAGCCGAAAGACCTACAAGAAGCATCCGTATTCGTTCTCTATCACTTTGAAAACGGCGTTAGAAAACTGAAGGATTTGATAAAACTCGCTGCTGGCAAGATAAAGGAAGCGGTAATACGCAAAGCGTGGCGAGAAACGAAAGAGGCACGCAGGGCTATCTTGCATACAGAAAATATACTCAAAGGCAAGATTACCGATAAACAGCAAATTATTGACCTAATCCGATCTGAATTGCCACTTTCAAAACAGACGAAATATCTCGCTGCACTTGCCAAAGTAAAGACCAAGAAAGGCATTCAATCGGTAGCCGACAAGGTACGCCAAGAGATAATCGATATACAGCGTCAGATGGTTGTCCAGCCAGCGGGCAAAGAAGTCGTTATGACGCCTGAAAAGTTGTTGCGTACCGTGTTCAAGAAAGAGCAGATGGCAGCCCGCAAGGCGTACTTACAGGGGGCAAAAGATGTAGTTAGAAACCACGAAGAATTAGTCGCTTACGCAAGGATGAAGTTAGGTGATACGCAGGCGACGAAATTGCTCAATCGTGTCGTTCGTGTACGAACGCCAGCAGATTTTAGAAGGGTAGTTGCTTCGATAGACAGATTAGCCGATAAAGCGAAATTACGGTCTGCGAAAGCAGAATTGGCACAAGCGTTCAAAGAAGCCAAGAAATTGCCGATAGAACAGGCAGAAGCCATCGAAGCGATAAAAGACGCTTTATCGTTGCGTAAATATAGAGCGAGCAGTATCGAGAAAGCCAAGAAGATAATCCAGCAGGCACAGGACGGCGAATTCTTCCCTGAAGTAGTACTGAATAAGGCAAGAGAAGTACTCGACAGCCTGCACAAGATAGACATAAACAATCTGTCTGCCGACCAAATTCGTGAAATTGCGGATACTGTTCGCACTATTACAGCCATTGGCAGGCAAATCAACGAAGTACGGTTTGCTAACAAAGTCTGGCAGGCAAAGCAATTCATAAAAGAAAACATCGAAACTATAGCCAAACGAAAAGGTGTATCACCTGAAGTTTTACTCAAAGTTGACCTTGATGCACCAAAGGTAAGGATATGGAACAAGGTTTATGACTTTACCGTTGCTGAATTGCTTACCCCTGAAACTATCGCTGCGAGAATAGCAGGCAAGGATAGTCTATTAGCAAAAATATTCGGCGATTACGCACAAGAAGGTATCAGCAAGACACTTGGCTTACGCAGTCAATATCGGCGTGATTTTTACACAAAGTGCAAACGGGTTGGCATCACAGAAAAAGATATAGCAAACGCCTTCTCTGACAAACTCTACGAAGTAAAAGTTTCTTCAACTTATGCAATCAAACGCAACCAAGCCATAAACAAAGTGAAGATAACAAAAGGCGAAGCGATGTGTCTGTACGCTGGCTATACATTTGACCCATACTTCCAGTATGCAGTTTTGCACGACGGTATTCGATTAGGACACACAAAGCCAGGCAACGCTATTAGATTATCGCCACAGGACATAGAGAAAATGTTCAGTATTTTGACGCCTAAAGAGAAGGCGATAGCGAAATATCTCGTCGAGCCGATACAAAAGAATGGCTGGTTTGGTAAAGAGTTGAATAAAGCGTGGGACAATGTTTTCGGACACGAAATAGCCAGGAGAGAGAGTTATTTCCCTCTGTCAAGAGAAAAAGAAGAAGTCTTTGCTCGTAGAGAGCCGAACCCGAATATTCGTATGCAGATGGCACGATTATATGAGCAGACGGGCTACTTCAAGCCACGCAAAGGTGGCGGTTCACCTGTCGTAATTCGCAATATTTTCGATCATATAGACAGATACATTCAATACACATCTAACTTCATCGGCAAAGGCGAAATAACGCACAATCTCTTACGGATTATAAACGATACTGATTTCAAAGACGCTATCCGTAAAGCATATCCAAAACACGGCGATACCTACCTGTCCATTTTAGAGAGAGGCGTAAGACAATATGGACAAATAATTCCAAAACAATATTCACCTGTGGACAGGGCGATAGGCAAACTATTAGAACACTTCCACATTGGAGCGATAGGTTTCAAACCACATGTAGGATTGTATCAGACGGCGAGTATCGTCAATGCGTCAACAGAAGTCAGTTTCCAAATGAGAGATTTCGCTCGTGCTGCTTCGCCTACATTTAGACGCTGGGTTGATAAGCATATTCCCGAAATAGAAGCACGATACTTGTCCTCAACTTGGGAAATACTAACACCTGCAAAAGAAGGTGGCAGAGGAAATATATTTTTACCTTCTCGTGGCGAAAGCAAAATTGGCAGGGTTAGTATGGAACTAATCAGGCAAGGCGATAAAGAGGCGATTTATGCCATCGCTGCTGCCTTTGAGCGTATGGGCAAGGCGAGAGGTTTATCAGGCTCAAAACTGATTGATTTCGTTCGGCGAAATACGAACCGTGTAATCCGTAGAACACAGCCATCTTGGGATAATCCTATGGGATTGGCTGGTTTGCAGTTGTGGGCAAGAGAAGGTTCGCCTTTACGGCGAATGTTCTTATTGTTCACCAACCAGCGTATAAAGAACTTCAATATGACTTATAGAGGAATTACCGAATGGGTGGCTGGTGAGCGTAGTTTCGGCTCGATGATTGACCATGTACTCCGATCTGCGATTATCAACTCATTAGCCGTCGCTGCTGCTGGTTATGGCTGGAAGGAACTTGCTGGTGCGTTTACGAGCAAAGATAAACACGAAAGACGCTGGAAACTTGGCAGGTTCGTTGAAGAAACAATACGCCGAACGCTGGGCAACTGGGTATTATGGGGCGATTGGTCATTCTCTTTGATACAGGCGGTTCAGGACAAAGAACCATTCGAGCCAATGGCTAACCCGATAGGCCAAGCGATGCAGGACTTGGTTGTTGGGATAGGGCAATTAGTAAAGGCGGGGCGTGCGTATTGGTCAGGTGAAGTTGTTGCCACTGGCGAAAAGAAAGGCGAATTGAAGTGGAAGCAACACTTTGCCAAAGGTTTACGCAGGTCGTTGACTAACATCGGTTTGTTATCAGGTGTGCCGTTAGCAGGTTTGATACAGATTTACAGAGCGATAAATAGAGAAAAGCCGTCGGCAATTACAGAAGCGATGTACTTATTGGCTAATGGCGAAAAATTGAAAGCAAGAGAAAAATTGCTTTCGTTGCAGAATAAGTTTGAGAAATATTATATTGATGTTTACAAGAAAGAATACGGCGAAAAAGCGAAGGGCGAAAGGGCATACGATTGGGCAAGGCGACAGGCAATCAATTCAATCAGGCGAATGCTACTTGCTCGACCGAAATACGAAAAAGGTACTGGTGATTATGTAAAATGGCAGGTGCTTGTAGATAGTATCATTCCGCCGTATAATCAGACATATCAAGATGTTATAGCAAAACATGTAAGAAAATTCGCAATACACGAAAACCTGTCTGACAATAAACTGATTGAAGAATATCTGTATCTGAAATTCGCTGGGCTGAATGAAAAGACAGCAGTTGACTTGCTGAAGAAAAAATTGTATCGTAAAAAATTGTCAACCAGTGAGTTTATCGGTATAATAAGCAAGGTGCGTGTAGGTATAAAGAAAGCCAAGGAGTTATACGAAAATGCCACCAGAGAGCGACCATGACAAACTAATCAGAATTGAAACGACCGTGCAAGAGATCAAAAACTTGCTTGAAAATCACCTACGGCATCATTTTCTTTATACTTTGACGGCAACAAGTGCATTGATAAGTGCTTTGGTTGCGATAATAATTGCGTTTGCACGGTCGTAAGGAGATGGCACTATGAAGAAGGTTTTACTTGTTCTCTTATTGACGGTACTTCTCTTTGCTTTATGTAGTTGCAGTGGCGTTATTACTAATGCCAAGTACTCTGCCCTGATTGACCGAACAGTGGCTTATTCTGATGTTATGGCTGAAAAGGCAGAAAAAGGCGAACTAACGAAAGAACAGATGGTAAAGGTGTTGAAATGGCAAGCAGGTGTATGGCACGCTATCAAGGATGCTAAAGACGGTAAGGCAGGAGGTCAATGATAGTGAATCCAGAACTCGTCGAACAACTAAAAGAGAAACTACCCGAAAAATTTCACCCGTGGGCCGATAAATATCTGCCTGCACTTGCAGGGATGGCTGAAGAAGAACTCGTCGAATGGGTTCACTTGCTCGCAAAAGGGGATGTTTACTTGGCTTACAAACAGTTGCTTGATAAGTTGCCAAGCGGGCAATTAGAAGTTGAAGGGCAAGAGATATTATCTGCTTGGCAGGACGCTAACATCGAAAACGCTCGCAAGATAGACTTGCAAAAGAAAGCGTTGTATGCTATTCTGGGTGTGTTGTTAGAGATGGCAATCGCTGGAGGTTTACTTTAACTTTGGCATCGCTTATAAGGTGATGATGAAAATGACAGGCGAAAAGATAATTGAACTATTACGTAAACCAGTAGCCAAGATCATAACAAGACTAATTCTTTATGGTCTTGTTGTTTTGTTTGCCAAGTTAGGTATTGATAAGGCGAACGCCAATGAAACTGCTACTGCGTTGGGTGAAGGACTGGCGTCGTTAGTGTTATTTGTCGTGGCTGCGTGGATAGACAAGAAGCATCACGATAAAGATACTGGCAAGTAAATCCGCTGCCTTCTTCATCGCTCTCTCCTTTCATCGCCAGCCTCATCCGCCCAAGACGGCAGGTCTCCCCCGCCTGCCGT
>QMTG01000004.1 GCA_003649915.1 Thermoplasmata archaeon | reverse complement strand
TAATAAAAACTTCTCCAACACGTGGAGAACGCAAAGAGAAAGGCGAGAAAAAGAAAGGTGTGAAGAAGGCTAAGAAGAAAGAGAAGAAAAGGAAATTTGGTCTAAAACTGAAAAAGAAAACAAAAGAAAGCGCGGCAGAAGGCTGATTTTGCTGCGATTGTGGCTTATCAAAAAATAAACGGTATAGTTATGGCTCTATACCTTTGTTAATCCCAGTACGCATAATTGATGCCTGGCATATAGAAAAAGTTTATATATGCATAGTGTTATCTTCCATCAAAACTTGGATAATATATCCAAGTACGTAATACTGGCATGGAGGCAATACGATGAATGAATATAGGTTTTGTATCTCCCGCCTAATGAAACGCTTTGCAACCACGGCATTGATCTTAATTCTACTCGTATCGGGCATAGTATATCCGCTAATGGCATACCACGCATACAATGGAACCTTTAGGGTGATAATAGACTTTGGTGATGGCAGGTTTGTTTGGGGTGACATTAGCGCGGATAACGCAATGAATGCTACAATATCCCTCTGCGATAATGCAGGGATTGCATTAAATTACACCACGTATATAATAGGAGGAGAAGAGCACATGTTTGTGAACAGTATTGGTGGAAAGAGTAATAATTATCCAGAAGCTTGGTGGCATTTCTGGTATTACGATGAAAAAAACGATACATGGGTTTATTCTACGGTTTCGGCTGATAGTGTATGCTTAAACACTTCCGATTCTATATGCTGGAATTATATCTCCGACTATGAGCTGTTCGTGAGTGCACCACAATCTCCTTCAACCCCGGAAAGCCCAGAGCCAATAATTTGTTATTTGGGCACATCGACTAATAACAGAGTTTATGACCAGTATACAGGTAATGATGTGCTTCATGCTGTGCCCACAGGGGCTGGAAGTATTATGTCCTCGCCCATAGCATTTGGTGATAAAGTGGTGGTATCAACATGCAATAAAGGTACGTATTGCATTAACCTTTCTGGTGAGGTTATCTGGCATAATTGGATAAATTCTACATCAACTCCATTACTATATGATTATTTGTACATTGGGGCCACTGATGGCGTAATGTATATGGTTGACCCCGAGAACGGGAGTATAGTCAAAAGTGTGCTACTGACAACACACGGTGGGCCTGTCGGTATAGTATCACCACCAAAAATATGTGATGGTAGGATATATGTACCGCTCTTCAATTATTCTGGTGGTTACGGAGAGATTGTTTGTATGCAGCCCAACATGAGCACTATTTGGCGTGTTAAATTACCCTCCTCTCCATACTTTTCATCGCCGTGTGTATATGATGGGAAAATATATCTGGGCCTCATAGGGGCATATGATTATAGAAATATGTCCTATTCGGAGCCCTACGGTGTGGTATGCCTGGACAAAAACGGCAGCATGAGATGGTTTTTTAAGACTAACGGCTCAGTGGCATCATCAGTTCTTGTATTGGACAATACACTATACTTTTCATGTAAAGATGGAAAACTGTATTCCATAAGCACGTCTGGAAAACTTAAGTGGGCAAAGAATCTTCCATCATCTTCTGTAAGCACGCCCCTGTACTTTAATGGCAGGATCTATGTTGGCTATGGTGGTATAGGTGCACATGGCGGGCTTGTGTGCATAAATGCATCCACTGGCAGGGAAATTTGGACTAAGAGTATAGGTTCTGTTGAAGCCTCGCCTATAACAGAGAAGGAGCATGTGCTCGTTATAACAAATACTAATGAGTCTACCCTTTATTGCCTTGATAAAGATGGAAGTGTGCTGTGGAAACATATTTTCTATCCGAAAAATTATGCAATATCAACGCCGATAATATACAAAGGGCATATTATAGCATGCACAGACAGCGGCAATATTTATGTTTTTGGAGATGCAAAGCCAAATGTTGACCTTTGTGTGAAGCGTGATTCCGAGAATTCGAATGTTTTTTACATAACAACAAGTGTATTTAACGAGACTGGGGATTTAAACATAACACTGGACTTTGGTGATGGAACAGTTATATCCGCAGTTCTGTCCGCAAATAGAACAACATACAAGCACACATATGCCCCGGGTAGTTATCAGGTGCGCCTAGTTGTTGAAGATGATGAGGGTAATATTGTTGTTAAAAGCAGAAAAATAATGGTCCAAGAAGAGCCAAATATTATAGTTGTTATTGCAGCCTCCATGATTGCCGTGATTGTCATAATTTTAATAGTAGTGCTTGGGAGGAAGCACATTGTCAAATAAAAACAGGGCAGAAATATACGGCGTGATTGTTGCGTTGTTGATTGTGATAGTAGCAATAATAATCTCCCATATATTCTCTGTATATAAGGTGCGTGAAAGTACTTCGTCCTCTTGTACTCCAATACACTTCACCTTAGTTATCAACTTCTACACATACACTCCCGACAAATATGGGGATGTGTATTTGATCTGGGAAAACGGTAGTTTAGATTTAAAAAACTCCAGCACTACTACCTGGGAGTTTAGGGTTGTGCATAATGTTACCACAGTATATGAGGCACTTGCCTATTGCTGCAACACTCTAAACGTGTCTTTCAGAGCGACGTACTGGGAAAAATACAACGATTACTTTATTGAGGAAATATGTGGTGTTAGCAATGGTATAGATGGAAGGTACTGGCAGTTCTGGGTGAATGGCGAGTACTCTTCAGTTGGGGCTAATCACTTTGAAATCCACAATGGGGATTATGTGGAGTGGAGGTTTGAAAAGCAAAGCTGAGTGTTGTTTGCTGATACGGTCAAAGGTTAAATATGGAATATGGGGATTAATTTTCGGGTTGAAAAATGCCATACTTTGCTGTTGTGGCAAGGAAGGACGCAGAGCGTGTTAGGAAGCAGTTGATGGACGAGGGAAAAATCAACGGAGGATGTAAAATAATTGATAAGGGTAACTTTGTTTATATTCCTGTGAAGGAGCCAATTAATGGGTACAAATGTGTGGAAGTGAATAATTGCGATAGGGTGCGGCGACCGAGAAAAGGAGGGTATAGGAATCATCCTCTGATACCAGCAAGCCTTAGGAATAAACTTCCTCGTTCTTACGACATAATAGGTGATATTGCGGTGATAAAGATAGGGGAGGAGTTCGCAGAGCACTTTAGCGCAATAGGTAAGGCGATAGTTGAGACAAACAAAAACGTAAAGGTCGTGCTGAGAGATAAAGGTGTTAAGGGTGTGTACAGGCTGAGAGAACTTGAGCACATGTATGGAGAGTGTAGGTATTCCACCATTCATAAAGAGTACGGCGTTATTTTGCATGTTGATTTGCGCGCAGCATACTTTTCTCCCCGTCTTGCAGGAGAGCATTACAGGATTGCAAAACTTGTGGGGGACGGTGAGATTGTGCTTGATATGTTTGCTGGTGTGGGGCCCTTTAGCATAATGATTGCAAAGTACAGTAATGCGGGGGTTGTGTATGCAAATGATATAAACTCAGGGGCATACGAACTCGTTAAAAAGAATGTTGAGGCAAATGGTGTTAAGAATGTCATTCCACTTAATATGGACGCAAAAGAGGTCTTTAAAGTGCTAGAAGAGTTGCCTAATAGGGTGATCATGAACAACCCGCATAACTCCCTGAGTTTTCTGCCAATTGTTGCCAAGAATGTTGCATCATGCGTCGTTCATTTATACGCAATAGTTGAGAATGATGCCCTGAATAAATTCTGTGATGAGGTGAGGGGTGTGATTGAAAATTGTGGGAGAAGTATTGAAGCAATAAACCTCATAAAATTACACCCATACTCTCCAAATTCGAGACTCGTCTGTTATGATTTTCAAATATTATAACTCTCTGACGTGCTACGTAAAGGCTGCGCCCTTTATTTTCTTTCGGTCAATCTTTATTCCCGTAGGCGTCACCATTAGCATGTTTCTTCCTATCCCTGCCACGTCCCCGCCTGTGTCCCTTACCACGCTTTTTAATTCTTCAACGATTCTGCGAAGTGCGAGTTCGTCGTTAATTATTGGCGTGTAATCCAGTATCAGAATGTTTCCCTCATAGACCTGATCTAGGAGTCGTACCACGTCGTCATAACTGTAAATTTCTGCAATTTTTACCCTGTTTTGTGTTTCAATCTCCGCATCAATCTCAATCTCACCAAGATCAATATATTTATCTGCAAACACATCAGCATGCTCTTTTTTTAACACCTTCCTCCTAAGCAATCCCGGCATGATATATCCCCTCAAGCCTGTATATGCGTAATCAAATATAAAGATAATGGATGGTTGCAGAGTGGGAGAGTGGGCAAGGCCTACGATTACGTATGGGACCATAGAGCACATTATTGCCGATAAATCACTCGGTTTATGATCACCAATCATTCACCCAGTATTCTTTTTTCAAACTCAGCAGTGTCCATGCCCAAATGCTTACTAAGTGCTTCCTCAAGAGCCCATATGAATGCCCACAAATAGTACGCTTCAATGGGTAGAGAAGGCATGTCAATTCCTCTATCTTCCATTATGCCCATTATATGGTCTATTTTTCGCATGATATCCTTCATGATTTCAGTGTTGTCCGTTACCCCATCAATGTCGTATGTGTACCCCTGAATTCCAAGTAGAGAGAGATTGTACGTGGTTGCCTCAAGGTTTGAGTTATTTTCCACCCATGCACGCAAATTCTCGTAGCCGTCTCTCTCAAAGTGCACCTTCTTATCAACAATTCTATATATTCCGCTGGGCAGCGTTTTAAGTGCGTCCTCGAGTGTATTAGTTCTAACCCCTATTTTTTCCGCAGCATCTTCAACACTTACGCCTTCAATTTCGTCATAGGACGGTAGAAAAAACACATCACGGAGATCATTGGAAATTATACCGTAGAAATCTGAGTACTGCGAATCTACTGTGTATGTTGATATTATTGGCTCTATGTCTTGGCTCACTGTCTTAGCCACTATGGTCTCGCTTTCGTCATCAATGGTTACCTCCATCAGTCCAAGAGCCTTGCGCAAGAGCATATACCTACAAACGACGTAGTGGTGAAAATCTCCGATGCTTTCCAGTTCCTTCTTAGCCTCTTCTGGCAGGTTTTCAATCATCTTCTTTATATCCTCTCCGTTGCTCATCTTAACCACATCTTTTTTCGTGTTAGTAAAGGTATGCACATGCCTGTAGAAATAATTTTTGCTTTATTGGCGTTTTTCTAAAAATCAATATATGTGGTCGTGTAAAAACTGCGATAAGCGCACGCGTTAAGCACATTTTTAAAGAAAATGCTCGTTATATTTTTTCCATTAACATTTTTCCACGATTATTTTACACATCGCAAATATCCATAATATATAAATAAGGGTTGAGTATTTAGCCCACTCACCATACTTGTGCTTTGATGGAGGCTTGTGAATATGAGAGGAAAGGGCGTTAGCGTGTTGGTGGTTGCGGTGATGCTTGCTGCCGCATTAACATCACTGGTGCAGTATGCAAAAGGGGATGAGAAAATAATAATACAGGGGTTTGTTGAGGATACCCATGGCAATAGGTTGGCAGGCATTAGTGTTTATTTATGGGATGTTGGGAAAGGTATGAATATATCAGAGCCCTGCACAACATCGTCAGGTGGGTATTACATATTTGAAGTTCCACGCGGGAGGTACGAGATAAGGACAAATACAAGTATTGTTGGAGATAAAATTTATCTGCCAGCACTTGTGAAGGCGGAGGAATATGCAGAGGGTGTTTGCTGGAAAAATATAACGGTAGAGGGCAAGAAAATAACCGCAGAAGTGCGAATTTATGTGGAGAATTACAGCGGCTCATTAACAGTATCATTGTACAATACTGATAACAATTATACCTTTTATGCCAGCAAGAAGGGAGATTATTATGAAGCGCGTGTGTTCAACGGCAATTATACGGTGAGTATTGTTCCAACAGGTGCAGAGGCGCGTTACTGGAGATGCATTGAAAATAAAATAACAGTGAACGAAAAGGACGCACCTATAAGCCATACCCTAACATATGAGAATGTTGTATCAGGGAGTGTATCGGTGTTTGTAGATGGCGAGGAATGGGACAATTACGCATACAATGAGAGTAATAATAGTATAATGGTATTTGGGCATATACCGATGGGCAGTAGTGTGACTGTAGAGTATGAGTATAATACTAGTATATCGGAAAACAAAACTGTGCTCTCACTGCCATTGCTTGAGGGAACAAAGCCCGTAGCCCACGACGCAAAGGATGGTGTGGTGAAGGGGATAAATCTTGCATACTTGTATATAGAAGCAAAGCATTTGTTTAAGAATATAACGCTCTATCATTCCGTCAAAAAGGGTCCAAGGAACCTTACTGTACCCGAGGACATTCCAGAGGGAAATACGTCATTTTATGTTGAGAAGCCACCAGTGAAGATTATTCAATGGTCCCTATGCAAGGATGAAATTAACGATACGGCAATTGGGATGACATATTGGAACAACGATACCAAGCAGAGTATACAATTGAACTACAATGAGAAAAACCCCGAAGATGGAGATTACACTGTGGACTGGGAGGATGGGATTGTTCATCTAACCCATACATATTTGAGCGATGGAGATGCCATAAACCTCACGCATTATTACGTCTGGGAGGAGTGGGCGGACGGAATAGATTACAATTATACAACGAGCGGAAACGTATCCGAAATTAAGTTTTCAAGCATTTTGAAGGACGGTGAGGCTGTAAGGGCAGATTATGAGTATTATGAGGATGTAACAAACAATGAATACCTCATACGCCAAGGCCCGATATACAACGTGACAGTGTACAAGGATGGTAGCAGGTGGAACAGCACAAACAACTACACGGTTGATGAGAAAAAGGGTAAGATAAAAATGCTTAGAGCATTGGTTGCACCAACAACCGTGAACGTATCCTATGAGTACAATATTACCGAGCATACGAGTGAGACAATCATTAGCATGGCACATGTTATTGTGCTTGACGGGCCAAACTATACCATGAAAAAGAGAGTGGATAAGTATAGCCTATATCTTTTTGACAACAGTACCCGCACAAGGTTAGAGGAGGGAACGGTTGTACACGTGGTGCTTTATGACTCCGCAATGGCAAAAATAATCGATGAGTATGATAAGACCGATGAGCCTCACTACATAGAATTCTATGCTGATGATCCCTCATACTTCCTAATAATAGACCCTGACGGGTATTATGCTAAGACTCTTAAGGTTGGTGAAATAGAAGATGGCGATATAATATACTTTGATAGAGAAGATAAAATATCTAGGGATGAGTACAGGATTGATGTTCAGAGTGATTGGAACACGATAATTGTGGACAGATATTTGGAACTATCCCACGATGCATCAATACCATTCTTGGGCGCCGATATACGCAACATATGGCTACAGATAGATTCGTTGTTGGGCAATGGTGATGGTGTTGTGAATTCCTCGGAAATATCTGCCCTATCAAGTTATCTTGAGTATTACGGGCCTGAGAACTATGTAACCGATAATGTATTTACAATGAATGGCGTACCATATATAAACTCTGGCCACCAGTATAGTGTTTCCTCATCCGCAGATGGGTTGAGTATGGGAATTTGTGTGTGCTCTGGGAACAATCTAACAATACATTTCAGGGCAACATACAATTCTTTAGAGCAGATTAGTGGAGAGGAGCATGAAATCACATTGAAAATGAGGGCTGACGAAATGATGCATGGAAGTCTTTATGATAGGGTTTACAAAGTAATAATGCCTCAGGGTTATCAATCGGACACGCCATCATGGAATGAGTTTGATGGCACCAATGTTTACGTAACCTTTAACCCTGATACAACATGGTCTGACGGTGAGAAAAGAGATATAAAAATTGTTTCTTCAGAGAAACCTGTAGCCAAAGCTGAGGTTACTGCTGAGAATATGTGGGCAATATCCAATAACACATACGTTGTGAGAGTAGGGGAAAACATAACGTTCTCTGCACTATCATCAACACCAGGCCAGGAGCACGATGAAATTGTGAACTACGCATGGGATTTTGGGGATGGTGATACATCAGATAACGCAACATACACAAAATCTTACAGTTCGGCAGGAGAATACTCGGTGCAGTTACTTGTTACGGATAGTGGAGGGTTAACAGATACAGCAGATGTTATTATAAAAGTGGATTCTAGCCCACCGAGCGTTGTCGTAACAACAGACCCTGCATATATGATTATCAATAACACAGCAACGATATACGTAGATGAAGGGCAGGAGATCGCATTCAATGCAACAAATTCTTCGGATAATTATTCCGAGCATAACCTAACGTTTTCTTGGGACTTTGGAGATGGTGATATAGACGAGGGTGCTATCGTGA
The DNA here is from genome assembly GCA_003649915.1 of Thermoplasmata archaeon. Lineage (GTDB taxonomy): Archaea > Thermoplasmatota > Thermoplasmata > B31-G17 > B31-G17 > B31-G17. Next base: position 10,474 of record QMTG01000004.1, on the reverse strand, counting down.
ATCATACATACGACGCATGGGGAACGTACTTTATCAACTTATCAGTAACTGATGGTGTTGGTTTATCGCAAAACTTCACAATAAAGGTGATAGTCAATGACACAACACCACCTGTGATCAGGGTTGGACCAACAAACATAACTGTGACTGAAGGAATTGAAAAAATCTTCTCTGCAAACAACTCATACGACCCGAACAGTGGGGAGATTGTGAACTATACATGGTATTTCAACGATACTGGTGAATACGCCTACGGCTCGTGGGCTAAGCATGTATTCTCGCACGAGGGTAAGTATAGGGTAAGTGTGACCCTTACAGACAGGGCTGGAAATAGCGCTACCCTAAATATAACGGTGAATGTTAGAATAGGTGCAAGACCAGATATTGAGATTGTGAGTGTGAACATACCGGGCGGAATAGAGGCGGGCAAGCACTGCACAATCAATGTTGTAATTCGCAATAATGGTACAGCAGACGCCAAGGGCACGATTTATGTAAACATAACGGATAGCAGTGGCAAAGTTATAGGTACTAGTAAGATTAATGGCCTTGCCTTAGGAAACGAAACAGTAGTGCCTGTTAAGGTCAAATTTTCAAGCAGGGGAGAGCACAAGATAAATGTAGCGGTTTCGTGCTCTGAAGAACCTCAGGAGTTTGCAGAGAATAACGAAAAGAGCGCGCTCAGTGTACATGTAGCCGCACCAAAGTGGCAGAGATACGCCTTAATTGGTGGAGGGGTTGCAATAATAATTATACTGCTGATACTATTGGCTTTCAGGCACAGAATAGCGGAGAGATTGGCTGAGAAAAGAGAGAAGGGGGCTGAGAAAAAGGAGAAAAAAGAGAAGAAACAAGAGAAGAAGGAAAAGAAAAAGAAATGATGCAATAAAATAATAAAAATGGGGAAATCTATGGATGTGCGTTGGAAAGAATGTATCTTGCTGGATTGCGATGGATTGAATACTTTATTAAAAAAGATCTCGGAGAGATATAAAATTTTTTATCATGCGGAGGATGGCACATACAAGGAGTTTGAGGGAAAAATATCGCCTCATACGATTAACTTCATGCTGTCATCTCCAAGACCGTCAATGAGCATAAAGAGATACCTTCATCCGCCAATTGCCGACCTCTTTGAGTTTTGTTATCATAACAATAACGTTGAGATATTTAGGGTTGAATACGAAAAACCGCAGTTAATATTGGGCGTTAGAGGCTGCGATATTCGGGCGCTACAGGTGCTTGATAAATACTTCATGCACGATGTGTGCGATCCTGTGTATACGGCATTAAGAAAAAACACACTCTTTATATCAGTTCCATGCACAAAAAAAGGAGATTACTGCTTCTGCTCCAAAGATATTGCCATGGAGTTCGTGAATGCACACGCCTTCATAGTCCCTCATGATAATGGATATATTTTATGTGCTAGGGACGAGAAAATTATTGGCTTGCTCTCAGGTCTCGGAAAAAGATTGCCCTCCGCGGATATAGAAAGAATTATGAAGAAAATTGAGGCAGAGGTTGATGATTATACGGAGGACATAATACCAAACGCTTATAATTGGGTGCGTGAAAGGAATATCGCAGAGGTGCGGGAGCGGATTGAAGAACTGGCGAGCCTTATAGGAATAGAGCACTGCATATCGTGTGGTATGTGCAATTTTTTGTGCCCCACCTGCCATTGCTACGATGTTAGGGATGAGTGGAAGTCTGTGGAAATGAAAGAGGGTAAGAGACTCAGAGTTTGGGATTCTTGTCATCTCTACGAGTTCGCCTTAGTGGCTGGGGGGCATAATTTTAGGGGACCAAGAAGCCACAGAGCATACTACAGAATAATGGATAAGATTTCTCTCTCCACGGCACGATATGGAATGATGGCGTGTGTTGGGTGCGGCAGGTGCATAGAGTACTGTCCAGTTGGAGTAGACATAAGGGAGGTCTTCAGGAGGCTGGGAAATGATTAAGATTGCTGATTTTGTCCCAGAAATAGCAAAAATAATCGAAACAGAAACATTATGCCCTGGTATACGCAGAATAAAGCTGGAATACCGCGAACAGGCAGAGCCCGGCCAATTCTTTGAGATCTCTGTCTTCGGGTTTGGAGAAATGCCCATATCTGCATCTTCATGGGGTACGAAAAATCTGGAAATCACAGTTAGGGATATGGGTGGGGTTTCAAGGGTGTTGTGTAACATGCGCCCTGGGGCTGTTGTTGGAGTTCGCGGCCCATTCGGGCGGGGTTTTCCGTTGGAAGCCTCACGTGGGAAGAGATTACTGCTTATCGCTGGAGGATTAGGTCTTGCTCCTCTAAGGTCTGTAATTTCATACCTGCTGAGGAATGAAAAATACTGCAGGAAGGCCACACTACTTTACGGTGCAAGAAAGCCCGAACTGCTGTTATATAGAAAAGAGTATGAGGTATGGAAGAAAAAAATGGATGTTCATTTAATCGTGGACGAGGCTGATAAGCACTGGAATGGCAGAGTTGGTGTGGTCACCGAACTCTTTAACGAAATTGATATTGCAGATTACGATGTTGCACTCGTGTGTGGGCCTCCAGTAATGATGAGGCATGTTGTGGCGCAGATATCTCGTATAATCGGGGACGAGAACACCTATCTCTCCCTAGAAAGAAGAATGAAGTGCGGCGTAGGTTTTTGCGGGCACTGTCGCTTGGGCAAATACTTTGTCTGCAGGGACGGTCCTGTGTTCAGCGTGGCAGAACTCAAGTCTGCAGGCGAGGAGGTAGAGGAAATTGGAAAAAGCTAGAATTGCTTTTCTCCCATTAACATCATGTTATGGCTGCCAAGTGAATACGCTTGACCTTGGTGAAGAAGTGCTCAGAATCGCTGAGTTTTTCACGATAAGTAAGTTTTCCCTTCTTGGGCTAGAAAATAGTGAACAAGGATATGACATTTTGATTGTGGAAGGTATGGTGTCCAAGGACGATGAAGACTTTTTGAAAGAACTTGCATCATACGCTCATCGGGTAGTAGCACTGGGTTCTTGCGCCTCTTTTGCTTGGCTGAACTGGGAAGAGTTTAAGCCAGTGCCTGAGGTCATTGAAAAGGCTGACATATTGCCTGGATGTCCCTATGTAAAAGAAGAACTTCGCGCATACCTAATATCATGCCTGCGTGGGACAGAGTTCTCTCTCCCCCAGAAAAACGTATGCGTAGAGCATATATTGAGGGGTGGGAGGTGTGTAATGCTAGAGGGTGGCTTTTGTATGGGGCCTGTTACGAGAGCAGGGTGCGGTGCTCTATGTCTGCTGAGTGGAGGCACATGCTGGGGGTGTCGTGGTTTATATGAAGATGCCAATATAAAAGCGCACGTTAAGCGCCTGCTCTCAAAATACCCAAAGGATTTAATCATTGAGTGGTACAAGCGCCTTGGAAGAAAGGCTTATGAAGAGGTGATGAGGATTTGCCAAGATGGGTGATTGAAGCCCCAGAAATTCCGAGAATTGAAGGACATGCATTGATGCGAGTGGTGCTTGATGGAAATATTATAGATGATGTGCATTTCATCATATGGGAGGGTGAGAGATTTTTTGAAAAATTGTTGGTGGCAAAGCACATATCTGATGCACCAATGCTAGCATCGCGCATATGCGGCATATGTTATATAGCCCACGGGCTTGGGGCAAAGTATGCAATACTTAACGCGTTGTCAGGCGAGGTTATCATGCCCAATGCGTACGATATGGCTCTCTGCATTGCAGGAATATTACAAAGCCATGCAATACATCTATGCGTATTATCTCTGCCCGACGCTTTGGGGGTAGAGAGCATCCTTGATATGGATAAAAAATTACAGCACGAAGTTATGGGTTTGCGTGATAAGACTTACGAAATTGTGGCACGGCTTGCTGGGCGTTCTGTTCATCCTACACTTTTTCATGGGAAATATTTAGAGCATGTTAATTACGGGAAGATTGGAGAATTGGCTGCTGATGTAAAAAAAGGATTTGAAAGATTATTGGATGTTTTTATTGAGCACTCATTTGAGTGGGAAAGGAGTGGCACGATTGCATGCTTAGATAGAGTACTGAACGCAAAAAAATTAATCCTATCTATAGCCAATAGTGAAAAAAAAGATGCAGCAAGAGGGAACGAATATAACGCTAGGCAGGGCACTATGAATGGATGCTATGAAGAAAGTAAATATAATGCAAACAATGTGAATATCATAGATGCTATGGAATATGGGAATGCGTACAGCATGAGAGAAGTGTACGGGAGAAAAAGATGGAGAGTGATGGAAAGAAGCACACTAGTTGGCCCCATGGCGAGAGTGTTGCTTTGTACTAAGAGTGCAATGAAGGAATACGGTTTATCGCTGGGTAGCACAAAAGTATGGGATATAAACATCGCAAGGTGTGTTGAGAGCATACACTACTCAGGCGTACTTATTGATTTGATTGATGATCTCAGTAGCAAATCACTAGAAGGAAAAAGATTCATGCATGAAATTGATTCCCTAATTTCAAGCAAAGACCGTGCACGACCAAAGCATGATACGGGGGAGGGAATATGTTTGAGTGAAGCACCGAGGGGGGTGCTTGTTTATCACTTTGCGATAAGTGATGATAGAATCTCGTGGGCAAGAATTATCACACCGACTGCTGTGAATGCTGAGGACATAGAAAATACTCTGAAAGCTAATATGGTGGGAGAGAAATACGACCCAAATTCGGTCAAAGAAGCCATGAAAGCAATAAGGTGCTATGATCCGTGTTTATCATGCGCTGTTCACGCAATTCGTACAAGTATTGGTTATAAATAACTGCCACAAATTATAAACAGGTATTGGCCATTTTCTATACGCTTTAATCTATGCTTAGAGTTCTCCCAATAATAATACCCTGCATTATTGAGAATTTACAAAAGCATGATGGTATAAGACCACCAAGACCACAACATCAATATTTTTTATTATACTCCCCATATTGCCTTACACAGCCCTAATATCCGTGCAATATCATACCCGTGCAATATGGAGCACATCAGGAGATGCAAAGGAACAATAGCACAAACTCAATGACGTACAAGCCTTGCCCTACTTATCCCCTGCTCATCCACAAAAACCTCGACTACAACAGGCATATACTCTTTGAGATCTTCTATGTGCGTTATTATAAATATTTGTTTGAAGTGTGTGGAGAGACCCTGAAGAACATCCATTATATTTCTCCTTCCCTCTTCATCTTGAGAGCCGAAAACTTCATCCAGTACTATGAAGTTGAACATATGCCCACTTCTTTCCGCAAGAAGGCGGGAGATGGCGATGCGCAGGCTCAGGTTTGCCCTGTCTTTTTGTCCTCCTGAAAACCTATCCACTGGATAATAAACACCGTCCTCGCAAATTTTCATGCCGTAGTCTTCGTCAATCTCAACATCACTGAACATTCCGCCTGTAAGGCTTGATAATATTGAAGAGGTATAGTCCATCAGTGCAGGTCTGATTCTTGATATTAAATAGCGCCTGAAGGATGGAAGAAGCCCTTCGTCCCTTTCTCCAACAAGAACCTCCAGGTACAAAAGCTCATCCCTCATTTCATTTATTTTCTTCAAAATTTCATCGTTTTTCTTTAGGGTTTTTTCTGCGTGCTCAATCTCCGCACCCACAACCTCCTTCTCCTTCTCAACTTTTTCCCTTTCAATTTCAAGGTTGTGAAGGGCGTCAACAGCCTCTCGCAACTCTTCTTCAACTCGACTATACTCGTCCTCATTAAAGCCTAGTTTAGTCACTCTCTTTTCAATTTCCTGAATAGAGCTCTTTCCCTTATCAATCTCGCTTTTTATTTTCTCAATCTCGCCCCTGACAATTCCCTCCCTATCAACGACTCTTTTAAGAGTAAGATATTCCTCGTGCTTTTTCCTGTATTCTTCAACCCTTCGGCACACATTCTCGTATTCCTCCTCATCAAAGCACACTTCCCCATACTTCTTTAGCTCCTTTTCTAGACTTTCAATCCTTTGCCTATAATCCTCAATCCTTCGCCTCAATTCCTCGCTTTTAGCCTTTGTCCTCTCAATAAATGCAATCCTGCTATCGCACTCCCGAAGAACGTTGGTAAGGTCGTTCTCCTGTTTTCTCAGCGTTTCAATCTGCTCAGCAATCCTCTTTTCCATTTCCATCTCCTTCTCCTTTTCAGCATCGAAATTCCTCATATCGTTATTGAGCATTTTCAAAAGTGCATGATAATGATCACCGAGTGGTCGTTTACAGAGAGGGCATACACCTTCTGGTCCAAGCCTTTCAATCTCCTCCCTGTGCTTTTTCGCCTCCTCCCATCTTTCTGTGGCAATTAAAATTCTTCCTCTAATGCCCTCAAGCACATCCCTTAGTTCTTCGCACTTTCTCCTGATTCGCTCAATCTCTTCTGCCAATCTCTCCATTTTACTCTTTATCTCATTCTCTTCCGCCAGCACTTTATCGCACTCGGCCCGCTCCTCTGCCAGCCTACTAATTTCATCCCTTCTCTCCGCAATCTCATTCATGATTCGGTCAACAGCAACGCGCTTTGCCCTTGCATCTTCCATTTGGCTTTTTATTTCCATAAGATTTATGTACTCCACCTCATAATCATGCAGCGCCTCCATTTTTTCCCTTGCACTCTTTATATCTTCTAATTCCTCAACAAGTCTGTTCATTCTCCCCTTCAATCTTGCAATCTGCTCCTCAACACCTTTTTTTCTTTCCAGCAGTTCATAGTACTCCTTCCTCGCTGTCCTCAGCACATCAAGCCTCTTTCTCAAACTATTCACATGAGCCTCGGCATCTTTAATCCTTCTTGTGATTTCCTCGGTTTTTTTTGCTAATGCCTCCAGCCTATTTTTTCCATCCTCGATAGTTTTTTTGAGCAGGGTAGCCTCCTCATCAGACAAAAGTCCTGCTTCGGCACCTTTAATCTTTTCCCTTAGTTTATTTCTTTCCTCCCTGATTTTCTTTATAACCCTATCCACCCGATCAATCCCCAAGAGCCTTATTATTCTCTCTTTTCTTTCAGCAGGCTTAAGGGCTGAGAAGGCACCAAGATCGTTTTGTCTGGCGTATACGGATATGCTAAACGTTCTATAGTCTGTTCCCAGCAATTTTTTGATGTACTCTGTGGTTTTTTCTCCGCCCCTTGCCTTGCATATGCCATTTTCGTAAACAGCAGCATCTACAGCATATGTGCGATTTTTCATCTCTCTCCACACAATATAGTCATTTTCTGCATACTCAAAGTGTACTTCCACCCTGCATTTATCACCGGGAAGCGCGCCAGAACGTATAATATCCTCCTTTTTTGTTCTCACAATTTCCCTTTCATTCCCAAAGAGCGCCCATGCTATTGCCTCCATCATGCTGCTTTTTCCCACACCGTTGGGGCCTAATATTCCTATCACACCTGCTGGAAATTCTAAGACTGTGTCCTTAAACTTGCGATAATTCTTAAGCGCAACTTTTTTAATCCTCAACCTCGCCCCTCCTCATGTATTCAATAACCATTCTTCTCATCTTGTCCTTATTAAGACCCTCCACTGGATAATTCTTTATAAAGGATTCAAACTCCTCTTCCAGTGGACCAATGGACGCACTACCAGTCTCTATCTCAATACTTTCGTGCAGTATTGTGGGCAATAATTCAAAGTGCAGGGCATCGGAAAATCTCGCCCTAATTTTCGATATGTTAAGATTTTTCCATACATTGAGTTGGACATTTTTTAGCCTTAGACGTACAATCTTTCCAGAAAAGTCTTCCCTTTCCGAAATTTCCTTTATTGCATCCATAAGATCAGCAATGAGCATATTTTTGCAATCAATTGGGGGTAAATCAATCATCTCCCTGATATCAATCTTTACAAATTTTGTGCGTCCACTCTCGACATCTACAATAATCACTCCTTTATCAACACCAGCGTCTGCGAAACTAAACCTTTCTGTTGAACCCGAGTAGTAAATTCTATCAGATACCATGGAATAATTGTGATAGTGACCAAGGGCTGTGTAATCCATACCATCAAAATATGATAGGGAGTTGAAGATTGCTTCACCGAATTCGTTCATGGAAAAAACCCTAAACCCCACAAATCCTCCATGCACAACCGCAATATTCAAGCCTTTCCTTGGAGATATCTTGCTCAATTCACGAGTAAACTGATCACCAAAAGAGTGAGGAACGGCGTGAATATGGGCATCACACACCTCAAAAACCTCATACTTGCCCCTGTATGCCGCATACACGTGGTCAAAAACTTCAAAAATTCTAAATATGCTGCCAGTTTCTCTTAGTTTGGGGGTAGAGTGGTTGCCCGAAACGATGATAAACGGTATATCTTCATCACCAAGCCTAGCAATATTTTTCATTGCAACGTGAATCGCTCTATTGTTCGGTCTAGGCTTATCGAACAAATCGCCTGCATGTACCACAGCATCCACTTTTTCGCGAATAGCTATGTCTATCGCTTGTTCAAATGCCTTATATACATCTACCTCCCTTTGATTGTATCCCTCCTCTGTAACCCTATAATATGCGCTGTATCCGAGGTGCGTATCAGCCATGTGAAGTATTCTCATACCAATTCTTCCATAATACGAACCCAAGATTTAAATGTGCCCATCAAAAAACTTATAGATAAAAGTGATATTTTCATGCCATGGAGGAGACCTGCCAGATATCGGGCTGTAATGAAAAGGCGGTAAAATCAATATCGCGAAAAAAAGCCGTGGAAGTTTTTGGAGGAAGGGTCAAGGCTGAAGGAAGGCGTGTACATATATGCAAGAAGCACTACAAAGAGTTCAAAAAGGCAACAAAAAAGGAGAGAGAATTAGAGAGGCTTACTTGGAGATAAATTTTTAAATCTTGCATTGCATCGCATAACCATGATTGTCCGCGCCCACCTGATATTCAGCGGAAGGGTGCAGGGGGTGTTTTTCCGCCATCACACTAGGTTATGGGCGAGAGAGTTGGGCGTTAATGGTTGGGTAAAAAATCTCCCAGATGGTACTGTAGAGGCAATTTTTGAGGGAGAAAAGGACGCTGTGGAGGAATTAATACGAAGATGCAGGGAAGAGCAACCATATGCTGTGGTTACAGGCGTGGATATAAAGTGGGAAGAGCCAAAGGGCGAAAGGGGGTTTGAGGTGAGATATTGAATAGTGTTAGAGCGATAGCCTTATATTACCATTGTGTTTATATGGGTATGGGATAGAGATATAGTATCACGTCGGAGTGCGGGGATGGCCTAGCCGGGTAGGGCGGTGGGTTGCTAACCCACTGGCGCATTTGTGCCGCGGGAGTTCAAATCTCCCTCCCCGCGTTTATGAGTGATAATTGAGTGGCTATGAGCGGGAGATTTGAATGTCGTGGGATTTTGATGTGATAGGAGATACAGCATGTGCAGGAAATACTGTGGCATACAATTGATTGGCTGATATTTTCGCAGGAACGACATCCTTTGACTGGTTCGTAAACTATATAAAGGAATGTTTGGAATAATGATAGTATGCCTATGATACACCTCAGCACCAACAAACAACACGAAGCCTATAGAGTCTTTACGTCTTTATTGCTTTTATTTATTTTTATATTATTTATTTCAAAACCAGCCTGTGGCGGTCAGATTGGCATATTTATTGACAATCCAGATAAGGATAATGCATATCCGGGCGATGAAGTGCATATCCCGGGCGAGATTGATAACACGGGTACAAAGACCGAGGTATATCTTGAGGTTGATAACTCCAGCACAACATGGCCTGCAACAGTTGCGCCCACACATTTCATACTAAGCGATGGTGAAAACGCAAACTTCACTATAACAGTTTATGTACCGCTTAATATTACCCCAGGGCATTACAATGTGACCTATACGATAAACATTACAGAGATATCATATGTTGGTGATGTTCCTGTGAATTCGCAGAAGGGCACATCTGGGAGTAAGTTTAGCATCCAAATAATGCCTAGAGAAGACAATTCCTCCACACCATCCCCAGGTCCAAGTACTCAAAGACCTCTGCCAACAATATGGATACCAATATGCTTAGCAATTATTGCACTATTCATAACACCCCTTGTATTAAAGACTACTAAAAAGCCTAAGCGTGAGCACTGATTTGGCGAGAAATGCAAAAAATAATGAGAATTACAACTGATGCTTTTTTCTTGTATTTTTGTGGTCGTTTACTCCTTTTTCTCAGCCTTTTCTCCGCTTTCTTTATACGTTGTCACAACCATCATTGTTATTGTATCCTTAATCCCCGAGATTGTTGCAAGTTTCTCAACAACAAACTTCTTCAATTCATCGTAGTTCTTGAACTTGGCCTTTGCAATGATGTCTATGTCTCCTGTAACCAAATATACGTCCATGATTTCATCATACTCCGATATTTTTCTTGCAATTGTGTCCACGTCCTTCGTTTCCACGTTCAGGTTTATTATAGCCTTGACCTCTTCCGAGCCATAGTACGAGGATAT
>QMTG01000003.1 GCA_003649915.1 Thermoplasmata archaeon | reverse complement strand
AGTCATGGAGTTATGAGTCAAAAGAAAAAGGGAATAGGTAGAGGGGCATTCAGAGGGTATGATATCGATCTAAATGCACAAATTGATATTTCATACGGTAATGTTGAATATGATAAAACGATAAAGCTTCATATTGATATTATGGTGTACTCCGTAGCGATATTCGTATTTTCCTCATGTGGGTCAGGTACGGCAATATATGGTACCGATGATCATCCAGAATGGAATTTAAAGGGTACGAATCGTATAATTATAACGTCAACAAACAAGAATGAGCATGACTATTGCTGGGCAGGAAGTGTATGGACACACAATGACGATTATGATCACCAAGAGTTTCTGTGGAATGAGGAAAACAACGGCTTTATATGGGCTTATAAGAATATGGGTATAATATCGCTGAAAACGGCGTTTGACAGTGGTTACAACGCAGCACAAGATAATGACTGGGAGATACTGGGCAATGATGTATCTACGCCACAGTTGTATGAATGGATCTGTGGAAAAGCGTCGTATATATACTTGTAGAGGGGGTGTTAAAAATGATAAAAATGCGTAAAAACCCATCTATAATCATTATTGTTATTTGTATCATTGGAATGATACTGACATTAGTACTGATGCTGTTTATACATACTATAGAAATTACTGCCCCAATAGTTTTTCCAGATATAGCTGTTGACGTAACATATAACAATACAACAACCATATATACGATAACAATTAATGATGTGAAATATGACAAAACGGGAAATAAATACCCTCTATTGTTCGACGAATGGGGGCTAGAAATACTAGATAAAAATGATCAAACATTAATAAGAGGGTCTTTCGTAGCATATCTTAATAATACTCTAGCAAACGTTACAATATATGATACTGATAATAATAATCTTTTATCTAAAGGGGATATAATAGTCATAAGGGGGGATCTGGCAACAGAAGGGAAGAAAATAGTATTAATAGCTTGGGTGATAGATGAAAATATTAAGGAAATAACGCTAGAAAAAGGATTATCAAAATGAACTAGATCGGTAGGTGATACTATGTTAGGTAGATCAAAAGATAGATACCACTCTCAATTCAATTCGTGTCAATAACAACATCAGCACATATTAACATAGAGGGCGAGGGGGAAGATGCAATCTCATACGCCAATCCGAATGCAGCCAACAATCTAGATTTGGAAGTGAATCAAATGCTATACAACATAGCGATATTCGTATTTTCCTCATGTGGGTCAGGTACGGCAATATATGGTACCGATGATCATCCCGACTGGAACTTGAAAGATTGGCGTAGAATAATAATCACATCTTCCGAAGCTGATAAGAAAACCTATCAATGGGATGAATGGCCGCCTTTTGATTACAGTCATATAGAATTTCTATGGAATGACGAAAATAATGGGTTTGTGTATGCTTTGACATACGAAGTTCCGATATCATTATATGACGCATATAATAGTGGTTGCAACGCTGCTGCGGACTGGCCATTAACATCGTTACCGCAGTTGGATGACCCATCCGCTATGTGTGCTTTTACCTATCTGTAGGAGGTGAGAAATATGAAAGTAAATGAAAAGATACTGCGTATATTGGAAAGTAATATCTTTGTAGCAGTTCTGGCGGTGATATTAATTATTTACATAATTCTGCTGATATACGCACTTATGCCGAGATCATGTAGACCACCGTCAAGTCCTGCACGTCCATCAATAGAATTTGCAGTTCAGTTAACATATAACAGTGTGACTTTTGATGTGCTTAATATAAGCCCAACAGATGACAGGGGATGCGTAAGTTTTTTCTTTTACGGTATCATCACAAGAAACAAAAACAGAAATGAGTATTGGTTAGGAGAGTTGCTGGAAAATAATACGGGGCCTGTTACTCTGGAAGATAATGGAGATAAAATTTTATCTAAGGGAGATAAAATAATAGTGAAAAGAGGCGATATCAAGTCAATAGAAATTGTATGTATGCATCCGCGTTATGGTCGTATTACGATTATTGCTTTAACTGGAATATAGTGGATACGATGACGGGCTGGGCGTGTCCAAAAAATAGTAGAATGCGGCTAAATAGGGTGGATAAGAAGAGGGCGCAGAGTATCTAGCCATGTGTGGCATCTGCGGTTTGGCCCCTACACGGCGTAGATGGCTATTTTTCACATCCCAGCCTGAGAGTATATGGAAAAAAGAGGATGTGTAACTTCCACGGCGGTAGCAGCGTTCTGCCCTTCAACCATAAAACCTCAATTAATTCTTGGGCACGCCCTTGTATGCTCTACAGAAAATTTCAAATAGACATCATCGAAAAATGATGTATATAACCCAGTTTAGTACCAAATATTACACCTATAGCATTTCTTATTTGCTTATAAGGTAACCCCTTTTCACTCGAGTTTGGCACCGCAAACCGGGCAGGTCTTATCCTTCTCGCTTACAAACGCCCCACAGTGTGGGCAGGTTTTCCCAAGGTCGAGTTCTTCAAGTAGGTCCTCGGATACCTCTGCAGTAACTGCTTCTTCGCCTGCTTCCACGGCCTCTTCAACACCCTCAGCCGCCGCCTCCGTGCCTTCTTCGCCTATTTCTTCCATAGTCTCAGCCACCTCGCTTGGTAAACGCTCTTCACTACCTTCCTCTATTACCCCCCTCTCCTCGCTGTATACTATTTCTTCACCCTCAAGTTCAACCTGCGAACGTAAGTGTTCCACTTCTTCCTCAAGTTCTCGAATTCTAGCCTCCAGTTCAGCCTTCTCAGCCTCTAGGTTTTTTTTCTCTTCATTCAACGCCTCATATCGTGCTTTGAGTTCTTCATACTCGTCCTCTGATATCCCACCGCCCTCCATGTATGCTTTTGATGCATCCATCCATACTCTAAGTGAAGGGATTCTTTTGAGTTGATACCCTCTCCTGAAATACTCATAGGCTTTTTTTGGATTTTTTGCCATTATATGAAGCCTTCCAAGAGCCTCAAAAACGTTCCAACTGTTGTAATGCTTCCTTGCCTCCTCAAGCACGGCAATGGCTTTTTTTACCTCTCCTTTATCTGCAAGTCTATCGGCAAGAATGATATACGTTTCCAGTTTTTTCTTGCCCGGCATATTACCTCCCATACCTCATCATGTTCTGCATTTAAAAAGTTTATTGCCCAAATGCGTAAACATTTTTATGCACACTCCTCTTATAAGCATGATGAGCCACGAACTTAAAGGTGCAGCGGAAAAGGAAGTGAAGCGATTGGAGGAGATAATGAGAGATGTTGATGTTGTTGAGCCGAATAAAGTATATGATCTTGCACTTTGCTATTATCAAGATGCTAAACATTTCTTGGCCAAGGAGATGTACCTGGAGGCGTTTGAGGCTGCTGTGATAGCCTGGGCCTATATGGATGCTCTTTTGCATATGAATAAGATTAGAGTTGCTCCTGAAACACTCAAGTACTTTACCGCAGATCCTAACTAATTTTTTCATGCAAGCCTTGCTAAACATTTTTATATGCTGCATGATTTTTGCGTGTGTGAAGGGAATGAAAAAAGAAAAATTAGATGCTGAGATACCGAAGTTTGACGAGAAAAAGTTCGTGCGCGATGAGATAATAAAATCAAAAGCGCAATTGGTTACATTTGTATATGCTCTTTGTGTTGCAATAGTTTCTGTATTTCTAACGGCACATGATGAAACGGCACTTGCAATAATGCTCGGAATAATGGGTCTTATTGCTCTCAGGGTAATTCTATCAGTACTCCACATAGACTACAGCGTTTTCAGGGCAGCGGATTGGTTGAGCCTAGGTCTCGTCTATTATCTATTCCCTTGGTTCGCCTTCTGGATACTGTTCTGCAACCCACCAATATATGATATGGCCCCGCCAGATGTCAATGTAAGGCTTTATTCGTACGAGGGTGGGGGGTGGGTAGAGATCAACGAAACAAATGGCATATACTCCACGTCATCGGGCAAAATAATGTTCAATATCACAGCCATAGACAATGTGCGTGTTGAAAGTGTGGAGGTTAGCGTGAGTAATTCATCAGCAGTCAGGTGGGCGGAGTATAAGGGAAGGAATGGCAATGTATGGACATTTAGTATAACTCTTTCCCCAGGAAATTATACGGCATCAATAAGAGCAATGGACCATAAAGGGCTTGAAGAAATTTTAACGGTCAAAATATCAGTAATTTAGACTTTCACTCCTCCCACGGGAATTTGTATGATAAAAACGTTCCGAGTTCTTGGCAAAACCTTAGCAATTCATCTCCTTGCACAAATTCGTATCCCATTGTAAAATTTTTGCCAAGGTCTTGTCCAAGGTTTTTCTCCACAATACATTTTTTCATAACCTCAAGAGCGGTTGTTTCCCTCCTTTTTATATCCACATAATACCTTCCCCCCTCTATGTACACTGGAGATAGGGCACGCTCGTTCCCCTCCCACTTTCTCCTGAAATTCTCCGCATGAGATGACCAGACAGGTGGGCCCCTGTGCTTCTCCACCATAGGCAACACTCCTCTTTCGCACTCAAAAATAAATATTATGCGATCTGAGACAAAGTACGCGGAGCGGATAAGTCCTAGCGCAGATTCTCTTATGCATTTTTCAAAAGCCCTGAGCGCCTTTTGAACCTGAGGGTAAAGCACATCATCAACCACTTTTGGCTTATCGACAATTATGGCAAAAAAATATGTCCCCCTTCTTTTAATAATCTCCGCAACACTTTCAGCCTTTAGCGCCTTTTTTATTGGAGGAAAGAAGAAATTCAGACTGGGATTTTTCAAGAACTCACGAGATGCGTGTATAAAGAGGGCGAATTTGTCCATAGTGACTGCTGCGGCTACATTTCTTCTGCTATCCGTTGGGTCTATGACGAGCATTGGCGAGTTTTTATCCACACCCTCAAACTTTTTACCATCTATGCTTATGATAACCCTAGGCTTCCACTTAGATGCGCTATTAAGCACATCCATAAAACCGCCATAATAGAGCACTAGCAACTCGCAAAGATAACCTGAAAAACCGCCAACTTTTGCCTCTGCCCCATAAACCCCTACACCCTTCATAAACTGTTTGAGCACCCTAACATCATTCTTGAGATTCTCGGGTAGATTTTTCCTTACATACTCGGTATGGTGTGGAGTTCTATCAACTGCAGTGCGCGCTGCCCTTCCGTTGGCTACCATGTAAGCGGGTACAATATCAACTTCATATCCATCAATAACTCCCCGCAAATATGGGTGCTCTGCATATCTTTCCTCCCCTTTCATCACCTTCTTTGCCAGCATAAGCCCATATTTTTCAATTTCTCCCCTCTCATATCTTTCGGGAAATAACAGAAAGATATCAATGTCCGTATTCTTAAGGTGAGTACCCTTGGCCACAGAGCCCACAAGCATGGGCTTCACATCCACGCCAATTTTTTCTGCCTGTATCCTTATTTTCCTGATTACGTCATCAACAACCTTTCTTATTTTTTTGTCCTCGGCATGTGTGGGCTTCACACGTTCAATAACAATATCCAAGATTTCCTCAACCTTCATTTCCTGTTTCCATACGCAAGCCCTGTTTAAAAACCTTTTTCCACTTTTTCTCAACCCCCAACCATAGGCATATAAAGGTGTTTGTATAACGCCTAACACGGAGCACGGTTGCCGTTTACGTGCTCCATGCGGGATGAAACAAGCGGAGGTGATGAAAAGATGGAAGGGCTGGTGGTAAAGTGCGGAAAGACCACCCGAAACTATTTGGAACGTTTCGTCCTGGAAGGCATGAGAACAGGCACAATAACCCTCCTTGATGCCTGTTTTGTACTCTGTGCCTCACGTGGAATATCGCTGCTTCCCTCGAAAAAATATGCCAGAACTGTTCTAAGCAATCTACTATCGCACGCCTCAACCCTTCTTTACTGGCGTACAGAGTCCTTGGCGGAGTTTTTGGGTATTAGAGACACACGCAAACTTGTGGGAGTTTTCATGGCTGCGACCTACACAGCGCTGTGCTATGTTGAGAATAAGAGCATCAATGGGTTGGATGAGATAATAAGCATGCTCAAAGAATCTCCAGGTATATTGTTGGATCAAGCCCCTTCTATTTTCCCCATAACCTATAACATGGAAGGCACAATTCTCTCGCCAAACGCACCGTTTATAGACTACCTTCGAGCATACTTAAGCCTGTAGGTAGAAAAATGTCCCCTGACCGTATCAGGCAGTATCATTGAGTGCTAAGCGCACACTTTACTGCCCTGACCCTGACCAGGGGCTTGTGAGGTGCAGGGGTTGTCCCCTGCTCACTGCCTAATGTCCCATTATTTTGCTCGCAGGGGGACCCATCAGCACCCCATTATTGCTCCGTGTTTGCCCCACCCATCATTGAAATCATGCCATGACAAATTTTGGGCGGGCTTCGCCACGGAGCATATATGTATTTGTACTCATAGCATAAATCTTTTACGCATAGCAGACATACTGCGTAGGGTGAAAGCACCGCACATAGTAACATCTGTGGACGATTTACGCGAACTGGGTAGTGGCATGGTCGTTGTGGCTGATACATGCAAAACACGGGAATCTTTGTGTTTCAACTATGGGGAGATCAGCAAAAGGGAGATAGGCTCGGAACTTAAGAGGGGTGCAACATTTGGAAACATAGTTGCAATGGCACTTTTTCACGCGATAGAAATGCAGTGCAGGGAACAGGGCTTAAGTGAGCAATTACGCCTTAACGAGTTGAAAAACCTTGCTGATAAGCGTGGTATCAAAATTGTCTATGGGGATGTAGACATTACCGAAATAATAAAGCAGTTTTGGCGCAGGCTGAGTATTCGAGAGAAGATGACGTTTATCAGAAAAATAAGAAAAATAGTTCTCACAAAATCTCCCCCAAAATTGGGAAATGGTGCACCAATGACCCATATAGTAAGTATTATGCGCTCAGTATGCGAAAAAAAAGCAGATGATGTTCAAGTGCTTAGGGCAAAGAAAATTATGAATGAGGCTGAAAAAGTGAGCGATAAAGGAAGTGTGGTAATATTTTGTGATGAGCATCTGGCAAGAAAAATAAAAGAAGTATCTAAGGGGTGTGCCCCTAACCCTATGTATGTAAAGCAAAAAAGACCTATCTTGGCAAGAATTTTGAAAATCCTGATCCCCACGCTTTTCGCTGCCTACTTGATCATGAAAATAATAACAAGACCTAGAGTTGAGATAGCGGAGATTTTGGTTGTTTGGGCGATTATCACAGTACTGTTCTCAACTGTAGCGTCCATTCCTGCTAAGCCTCATCCGAAGTCTTTGGTCCTCATAGCCCTCCTTGCTCCCTTCATGTCCATGATATTAATAGGGTCGGGCTGGGCTGGTGGTTTTATGGAGTTGAGGGTAAGAAAGCCCACGCTCGGCGATTTTTTCTCTTTAAGCAGGGCGGAGAATTTAAGGGCAATCATGTACAACAATGTCATGCGCCCGTTCTTTGTGGGATTATTTGCTAACACAGGGAATATGATGGCAATAATCCTATTGCTGAAGTATATAGTTTAAATATGCGTGCCTATTACCCACATTGCAAAATACAAAATTGGAGGCAAGACGGATGCGGAGGCAAGACTGATGTGGCGCCGTGAATATGTGTATATAATGCCACCTACACGTTTTTATCGCTTCTCGCCCATAGAGAAAAAACACCTTGCAATCTCCGTAGCAGCACTCACTCTCGCCTTTTTTGTTGCCAAGATTGTGAACACCACAGGCTGGAGATTTGAATTACTCACCGCAAACTTTGCAATCCTCATATTACTATCATCATTCCTCGCAGTATTCACAGGATTTGTTTTTCATGAACTGGCCCACAAATTTATTGCGATAAAGAACGGCTGCTGGGCAGAATACAGGATGTTTCCTCAAGGGCTGGCATTAGCGCTCCTCCTAAGTATATTTGGATTCATAATTGCAGCACCTGGAGCCGTATACATATCAGGCGTATACTCCAAAAGGGTGAACGGAAAAATAGCACTTGCGGGACCGTTTATGAACTTCATAATATTCGTCATATCCTTCGCCCTGCTTATACCAATCCTGCATGCAAAGGCGACAGTGCTTGCGCTATGGATAGCCCATATAATTTACGGTATGGCATACTTCAATATATTTTTGGCAATATTTAACATGATTCCCATTCCACCCCTTGACGGTAGCAAGGTCATATCCTGGAGCATAACGGTATATGCCATTTTCATGGGAATTTTTGTAGCGTCCTATGTCATAGCCTTCCACGTAATCATTCCATATGTGTTTATATCATAGCACAGATGCACCAATTTTTATACCAAAATTCTAATATACCGTGCATGCCCCTGAGGGAAATTATAGAAGTGGCAAAGGACGCCGGCATAGGCAAAGAGTATTTGTATCCAATTGGAAGGTATGTGGCAAAGGTATCCCTATCCCTGCTCGACGACTTGCCGAGAAAGCATGGAAAAATCGTGCTTGTGACTACAATAAATCCCACACCCGCAGGAGAGGGGAAAACAACAACGGCAATAGGCCTAGCGCAAACACTCTGGAGCATGGGATATAAGGCTATTGTGGGTCTTAGAGAACCCTCTATCGGGCCATTCATGGGGATGAAGGGGGGAGCCACGGGTGGAGGAATGGCATGTGTTGAGCCCTCTCATGAAATAAACGCGCATTTCACAGGTGATATGTACGCAGTCTCGACATCCCACAACCTCCTCGCTGCAATGATTGATAACGTGCTTCACCACAGGAAACCCCTCAATATAGACCCGAGAAGAATACTGTGGCACAGAGTTCTCGACATAAACGATAGAGCCCTTAGAAACATAGTAATTGGTCTTGGTGGAAGGTCTCATGGAGTGCCACGAGAGGATGGCTTTGATATAACGGCGGCGTCCGAGGTTATGGCAGTCCTTTGCCTGAGCAAAAACTATGCTGATCTCAAGGATAAGCTTGCTAAGATGCTTGTTGCTTACACATACGATTCCGAGCCCGTTTTTGCCTCTGATTTGCATGTTGTTGGAGCCATGGCATTCTTGCTAAGAAACGCTTTAATGCCCAACCTTGTACAAACAAGTATAGGCTCTCCCGCCTTTGTGCACGGAGGCCCTTTTGCCAACATAGCGCACGGCACAAGTTCCATTATATCAACACTTATGGGTGCGAGATTGTCAGAGATATTCGTTGTGGAGGCTGGCTTTGGGTCGGACCTTGGGGCGGAGAAGTTCTTCAACATTGTGTGCAGGGCTGGTGGTTTTGCTCCCTCCGCCGCCATTCTTGTGGTCACAGCCCGAGCACTGAAGTACCACGGCGGTAATGGCAGTAAAAACGGTATAAGAGCGATAGAAAGGGGCGCCTCAAATATGCTGAAGCATCTGGAGAATCTGCAAGTGCACGGTGTTCCTGCGCTAGTGGTTATTAACAAGTTTAAGGGCGATTCTGAGGCTGAGATTTCGCAAATAAAGAAAATATGTGAATCCTTAGACGTCCCGTATGCGGTTTCTGAAGTTTATAGCAAGGGAGTCAAGGGCGGTTTTGAGATGGCTGAGTCCTTACTTGCAGTTCTTGATAAAAAAAGCAGGTTTAGGCCTCTTTATCCAAAAACACTACCTATTAAGGAAAAAATTGAAAGGATATGCACTGTGATATATGGGGCAAAAAAAGTAGTGTACACGTTGAAAGCAGAGGAGGACTTGGAAATGGCAAAGGCGGTTGGCATGGAAAAAGCGCCCATATGCATGGCAAAAACGCCATATTCGCTAACGGACGACCCCACAATCAGGGGCAGACCAAAGAATTTCAAGATTACGGTCAGGGAGGTAAGGATATCATCGGGTGCAGGCTTCCTTGTTCCGATAACAGGGCATATAATGACAATGCCTGGGATGCCAAGAAGCCCTGCAGCAGAGAAAATAGACATAGATGATAGCGGAAACCCGATAATCCCGCAATAAGTAGACAGTATAAAGGGCTGTGCAAAGTGTAAAAGGGTGACATGAAATATGGGGATATTTGATAAACCAAACAAGTACGGTTGGAGGAAAAGGATGTGGTGTGTGGGCAAGAAGATAATTTGGAGATAAGAGAAATAAAAGCGTTGCTCACGGACAGAGAGACAATGATACTTGCCAGTTTATACTCTGATGTTGAGAAAATGCTGAAAAACTTAAAAAAAGCACTCAAAGAGGGCAATATTGATGAAGCAAAAAATGAGGCAAAAAGAATAATTGCTAGGAAAAAGATGGCAAAAATTGCAAAGGAGATTGCAAGCGCTATGCCCAAGGGTGTTAAGGGGCGCACAGGTCGGGTGGTTTCCGCGTACTTAATATACCGTAGGGATGGAAGGCTTATAATAAGCAGAAAAGCAGATATTGCTGATGCTCAGGGGCTTGGGTATGTAGACCCCGATGTCATAGCAGCGGTTCTCAGGGCAGTTCAAGAATTTATATCATACTGCCTTTCTGCTGGAGAAGAGGTTAATGAGATATCATATGGGAATTATCACATACTTGCAGAGTTTGGCAGGTATACAGTACTCGTATGCATCATTGAGGGTAAGAAAGACATAAGACCTGCTATGAGGGCGGCCCTGGAGAGTATTGAGAAAAAACTTGGTAACAGATTACAGCAGTGGGATGGCGATCTGAGCATTGCCACTGAAATTGAGCCTATTATATCAAGCTTTATTACACAATATAGATAAAGGCTCATAGACAGAAACAATAAACATGACACCACTCATGAACACAGGAAATGAAATCTCAGGCAAATCCCTGTATTCATCCTACACACGGCCAAGATATTCTCCAACCCTTCTCATGCCTTCCCTAATTTTTTCAGTATTATCTACCAAAGGCCCATAAGATACACGCACACCCTCCCCTATACTACAACCAAAACCACGACCTGGCACAAAAAGAACACCCGTCGCTTTTACAATTTTCTTCACAAATTCATCTCCATCCATTCCAACATGGACAACAGTGTACAGCCCCCCTTCTGGTACCGTATACTTTTCCCCAATAAAGTTCTCAATTGCCTCAATTGTGACCTGTGCGGCTTTCATATATTGCTTACGTACAACATCAAGGTACTTTTTGAGCGTTTTATTTTGCAAGGCAAAATTCAAATATTGCAGAAATGCCATCTGATGCAAGGAATCAGGGCATAATATAGTCGCTTGCTGCACTCTCTCCATAACCTCTATAACTTCTTCGCTTCCAATAACCCATCCTAGCCTTCTCCCAAGACCCCTGCACCACTTAGAGTTAGAATAAATGGCTATTAGATTGGGATATTCCGAGGGGGAGTAAGAGTAATATTTAGGCGGGGAAACAAAGGCCTGAGTTTTATAGGCGTAGTCTAGAATAACAAAACCACAGGCATCGGAGGCGCAGTCAAGGCAGCAATTGACAAAATCGTCAGAAAAAACATGGCTTGTCGGGTTATCGGGACTTGGAAAAATAAGGAGTTTTGCCCCACTCTCAAATTCTTTTTTTATTCCCTCCATAGCGTTTTCCTCGTCAATTGTCCAAGAATTTTCGTCAAATACCTTCACGCGAACGATTCTTGCATCAGGGACTAAAAGCTTAATCTGCCCGACATAATTGGCATACGTTGGATCAAGTAGTATAACCTTATCATTCCTATCAACGATGGACAGAAAAAGGTCAGCGGTCAATTGCGTACTGCTCTGCCCTATTATGACATTCTTAGCCCCTGCCTTAACACCAAAAAGCAGTCTCTCCATCTCACATATTTTCTCCCTAAGTTCTATAAGGCCAGGTGTGGGGCTGTAACCTCCAGACACGTGAAAATTTTGATCATCCGATGCAATCTCCAAATATGCCTCACGTAGTTCATCAGGGGCTTGATGGTTTACCCAACCACCGCCAAACGATATGAACTCGTCAGGGTCTATACCCATGTTGATTATATTCTCCCTCTCAGCCATCTTCATTATCTCACGAATAGGTGAGGGCTCCTTCACCATCCTAAATACGTGCTCTGAGAAGCGCATGATTGAACTTAATGACAAAAGAATATTTAATACTAATTGTATACCTGTATAGCCATGAAGGAGGAGCGTGGGAAGGAGCAAATTCTCCGTAGAACACCCATAAACAATCTGTACTGGTATCAAGGCTCTCTTTATACACTCAATATTATCAGGGGAAAGACACTGCATTCTGAGAAAATAATAAAATTGTTTGGGAGAGAGTATAGGTACTGGAACCCCTATAGAAGTAAATTGGCTGCCCTCTTAATTAAAGAAAATATACCTATAATAATAGGTGTAAATTGGAAAATACTGTACTTGGGTGCGGGAAACGGGACAACTGCAAGCTATATCTCCGATATTGTGGCGAAGGGTTTAATATACTGTGTGGAAAAGTCCAGAAAAGCATATTCAGACTTGTTGAGTGTTGCTAAAAAGAGGAAAAATATTGTGCCAATACTAGCCGATGCAAGAAAACCCAAAGATTATATGCACATCGGAAAAGTTGATATGCTCTACCAGGACATTGCACAAAGAGACCAGGTGGATATATTTATAAGAAATATGGGCTTTTTGCGCAAAGAAGGTATGGGAATTCTAATGGTCAAGGCTAGAAGCATTGATGTTGCGGAAAAACCGAGCAAAATATACAAGAATGTAAAAAGAGCACTGAGTGCTCAGGGATTAAATGTAGTGAGGGTTGTTGATTTATCCCCTTACCAGAAAGACCATGCTGCTGTGGTCATGCACAAATAAATTATATGCGGTGGCTATTAACGCCCCTCATGGAATATGTAATTACATTCACAGTGGCATTTATACTATCCATACTTATGACACCAAAATTCATAGTCAGGCTGAGAAAACACGGGTTTGTTGTGAGAGATTATTACAAAGTGGGTGAGGTATGGATACCAACAATGGGTGGAATAATAGTGATAATTTCCACTATAATATCGGTAATTATATGCCTTCTTCTGTTTAGAATTCTGAATTTGTTTGCAATATCAAGCATGCCAACAACACTTACGCCAATAGAGTTTGCCTATCTCCAAGTCATAATAATATACGGCTTCTACGGGTTAATTGATGACGAGTTAAGCATTGGAAGGGCAATGAAGATAATAATACCGCTGATTTTTGCCTATCCCCTTGTATCCATAATATCTGCGCCAGAAAGTGTGCATATCCCGTTGCTTGGAGATGTGAGCATGAGAACCGTTGTTTTTGGCATGAGCCTTTACCGCATATACAAGTATGTGATCATTCCAGTGTATATAATGGTTGTAGCAAACCTCGTGAACATGCATTCGGGCTTTAACGGCATGCAGTGTGGTCTATCAATAATCGTACTCCTCACACTAATCATAAAAACGATCATTGATTCCAGTATGTCCAATATTCTCCCAGCAGTCAGCGTACTTGGTGCGCTTGTTGGTTTTTTCTACTATAATAAATATCCGTCAAGAATCTTCGAAGGAAATATTGGCTCATTCGCTATAGGTGCTACCATAGGTGCACTGATAATTATCAAAAAGTACCTAATAAGTGGTTTTATCATACTCCTTCCACATACAGTAAATTTCCTTATGTACGTGTATTGGAGGGTTAAATGTTGGAGTTTAAAGAGGGCAGGAAGAGAGATAGGCCCCTATCATAGCAGCATAAAATTTGGCAGCGTGAAAGATGATGGCACACTTCTTGTACGCAATCGTCTCACGCTGAAATGGGTATTACCATATCATTACCCAATGAAGGAATGGCAGGCAGTAATCTCCATGTATGCGTTGACAGCAGTGTTTTGCATCATTGGTTTATTCATCCCGTACTGATAATCATTGCTGATAATTTTATACAAGATGTTATATTTGATAAATTAAACTCCTTAAATCATGATATCTCCTACGGAGAGTATTAAGGCACATTACATTGCCGTTTTCGTGCTGGGCATAATATGTTTAAGTCTACTTGTATCACTATTCTCAACGCCTGTGGCGGGTGGAGATAAGGTAAGGGACGAGGCTGAGATAGAGATCGGTGTTGGGGTATACTATAATAATACTAGAAACGAATCTGTATCTTATGCTCCCGTGGGCGATATCAGCAAAAACCTTGCGGACAATGGAGACTACTCTATTCCTGTTATCTTTATTTTAGGAGTCATATTCGCAATAATAATACCAAAGGCTATATATCAGAGTGTTAGCCGTAGCCCGTACAATCGTTTGCGACATCATAATTTGGTAGTGAGTGTTTAGTAGTGAGTGCGTAGATGCCTTTTTTATACAAAAAGTTTATATAAGATGTGGAATATAAGGCTGCTAGAAGAGTACGGAGGTGTTTGGTTGAAGAAGGGAATTGTTGCAGCCGGGGTAGTAATTCTAGTGCTCGGACTTGTGCTAACACTTCTGTTCTGGCCGTTGGTTGCAGTTAAGCCATTGTATTACAGTGGTCCTTATGAGTTGCCATCCAGCGCACATAAAGGTGATACGTACAAACTCACAGGTAAGGTATATGGGGCTGTGACAAAAGGCAAGTACACATATCTGGTTATAGACTTTGACAACGGAGAAAGCGTACCGCTAGTTGAGAAGGGCACATTCAATAAGGGCAACAGAGTTATTGTAGTGATAAAGGTGACTGAAGAGTTGGAAAATGCCAGTGAAGGCGCAAAAGAAAAGGCAACAATGACCAAAGAAGAAAAGGATGCCTTGTTAGAGGGTGCAAAGATGATGGATGAGAGCACAATGGAATTAATATACAACGCCATGAGGGAAGCAGGGATAGATATATCCATCCGCAAGGCGCCAGACACTCTGGGTATAGTTGGCATTATTGTAGTCGTTGTTGGCATAATTTTAGCAATAGTGGGTGCGGTTATAGGTAAAAAGGCACCAGCGGTACCTACACCGCCAGAAGCGCCGCAAATTCAGCCTGAGCAACCACCTGTGCCACCAGAACAGCCACCTGCGCCGCCGGAACAGCCCGAGCAGGCACCAACACCACCAGAGCAACCATCACAGCAGCCTGAGCAGCCGCCAGCACCGGGGGAGCCATCGCCACCATCAGAGTAGCAGTAAGCAGGATATTAGTAATTGCCCTCTTTTTCTAATTTTATAATATTTTTGTTTCTCTAAACTCTCCCTCAATTATTTACATGGGAGAACAAAGTGTCGGGGGCGGGGTTTGAACCCGCGACCTTCGGATTTCCCAGGTGGAGGGTCTGCAGCGAACCCTATGAGTCCGACGCTCCACCAGGCTGAGCCACCCCGACATCGATGCTTCATGGTACATCCATGCATTCATATGCTGTCGGCAGAATAATTAATGGTAACTTCCTAATAAACGTTTTCCTGTGTGTGGCAGTACATGCTCAGAAAATTTCTGCATCTATATGCACAACAATTCCCTGGGAGGTTATTGAGTAGGGCTTTATGCGCCTAGAGTGGGGGGTTTTTCTCATTTTCATAACTTGCAAGCAAAGTTGAGACTCTCCCCTTTCAAGCATTCGTAATTGCTGGAGGACGATTACACCATCAACAACGTACTCTGTTATACCATCGCGTGACATTGTTGGCTTATCCTCGCTCGCCTCTGCTGTGAATATTGCGGTTGCAGATGTGGACTTTATTATATTGCACAGTGTAAAGAGCGCCATTCTTCTCTCTATGTCAGAACTAAACATCATGCTAAGTAAGGAGACTGAATCCAGAACAACACGGCTTGCACCAAAGTTTTTGATATACACTGGTAGGTCGCTTCTTACCCTGCTAACGGAGGTCTTGGCATCTGACGGCTCTAACCGCACAAGGACGAGTTTTCTAGATTCCATATACTTTTTAAAGTCCCAGCCAAACATGGCAGCACTTTCAATGAGCGATTTCTCATCCTCCTCAAGGCTTATAAATATGCACTTTTCATCGTTTTTTAACCCTTCCCATATAAACTGCATGGCAAGTGTGCTCTTACCCGTGCCAAACGCACCTATAATCGCAACAACGTTTCCTTTGGGTATTCCTCCGCCCAGTAGTTCGTCAAGCCCCTTTACTCCAGTGCTCACATATTCCACATCAACCACCTCATCCAATCCTCTCCGTATCTGCAACAACAAGGCCCATACTTCCAATTTCAATATTAAATCTGCTGATTTTTTCCCTTTTTATGTGAGGAAGAACACCAACAAATTTCGTGACGTACATATACCTTGAGCGCATGGAGTATTTGGAAGATTTATACCACTCAAAAACGAGCACACCATCGACAACATCCGCTATGGCTCTTTCAACATCTTCCCCTACAACGCCCTTGGTTAGTATCAGATAGATCAATCCTCTCCATTTCTTGCTCATCCTTTGCAATCCTTTAAGAAGGTATAGTACCTGTTTCTTATCAATACTGCTCGACAGCAAATCTGTTAGCGAATCTATGACAACAAGGCTGTTTTCGCCGTGAGTCTCCAAAGTTTCTACGAGAGACTCGTTTAGGTCTCCCCTCTTTTGGAATGGGTTGATTTCACCACCTGTCCACTGGGAGGGCACGATTGAGTCCCTGAAATACTGCTGGGATAGGTCGATAAACTTAAGTTCTCGCACAAATGCCCTGTAAAATTCATCATCAAAGGATGTATAAACCTCCCGCAGAATATCATCCCTTGATCTTGATACAGTTATGTAGCACGTATGCTTGGGCACTATTATTTTATCGGATTTGTATGTAATAACCCAATCCCTTTTATTCCCACCCAATCTCGCAAGTGCGTGGCGGGCAATGGAAGTGTATGCGAACTCTCTTTGCCCTGCACCCACATCCCCAGTTAGCAAGACAACGGAGCCTGCAGGCACACCTCCCATTATTATGCTATCAAACGCTGCAACACATGTTGGTATCCTGTATTCCCAAGACATCATTTGGTTGATACCCCCGCTGCGATATTAAGAAGCGTACGCACATTTTCTTCAGGCTCTCCACGAAACACCGCAGACGCTGCCACGATAATCTGTGCACCTGCGTCCACAACACGCGCGATGTTACTTTTGTTTATTCCGCCATCGACCATGACCTTAAATCCGTAATCCTCAGCATATTCACGGGATTTTTTAATTTTTGGAATAACTTCATCCATAAATTTTTGCCCAGAAAAGCCTGGATTTACAGACATTACAAGCAAGTAATCGATGAACTCAAAGTACTCCTTCGCCTTTTCAAGAGGTGTGCTAGGATTAAGGACAACACCGACACCACACATTTTTCCAATTTTCTTGATCAGCGATATATCTATATCGCTCTCCACGTGGAGCAGGAGCACATCGCTTCCAGCATCCACAAACCTCTCCGCGTACTTTTTGGGCTTGCAAATCATCAAGTGAGAGTCCAGTCTCTTTGCTGTGCACTCCCTAATCCCCCTTACTATGACGGGTCCCATTGTTATATTAGGGACAAAATGCCCGTCCATGACGTCTATGTGGAACGAGCCTGCTCCTCCGCGCTCTGCACTTTCGATTTCCTCTTTTATGCACGAAAAGTTTGCAGATAATACAGAGGGTGAGATTTCAATCATCGCTGAGGAGTAATTGGGCTATTTGTTAAAAAAATTTATTACCAAGATATTCTTGAGTTCTCACAATGCCCGATAAGCAATCAATAGCGCGGCGCGTGCCAAAAGGGGTGCTACTTTTAGGCTTTGTTAGTTTACTCACAGACATGAGCAGCCAGATGGTTTTTCCCTTACTTCCCCTATTCTTAGCACTAGAGTTAGGAGCAGATAAATGGATGATAGGTCTTATTAGGGGGTTTGCCGAGTTCACAAGCAGTGTGCTAAAGCCCTTCTCTGGCAAAATATCGGACAAGATTGGGAAGCGTAAGGGCATAATATTCATAGGATACGCTCTCGCCGCCATGGTAAAGCCCGCATTTTCTCTTGCTAAAAACTGGATTCACGTCCTTGGTATGCGAATTTCCGAGCGTGTTGGGAAGGGCATAAGAGTTGCACCAAGGGATGCATTGGTATCCGAACTCGCAGTCGAGGGGCATACAGCCCTAGCGTACGGGGTACAGCGCTCTCTTGATGCTGCAGGCAAGGTCTCAGGTGCGCTTTTATTGTTCCTGCTTTTTTCCGTGATGGGGTTGGGCTTCAGGAAACTCTTTCTGATTGCTGGAATTCCAGCGGCGATTGCAGCAATTCTTGTGTTATCTGTTAAAGAGCCAGAGAAAAAGGTGCATGGAGAGCATGAGGTGGAAAGAGCGCATCGTCTTGCTGGTGGCGTAAGTGCAGAGTTAAAGTTTTTCATAGCAATTGCTGCAATATTTTCTCTGGGCAATTACACTCAGGACTTCATACTGTTACGCGGTCTCAACATGGGAATAAGCATAAACGGCGTTATATTTTCAAATGTAGTGTTCTTTTCGCTTATTGTTGTTACAGCACAAGTTGCTGGAGATATTGCCGATAAAATAGGAAGGCTACCACTGATTTTTGTGGCATTTTTATGCTTTATAGTTACAACTGTTGTATTGATGATGGCGAGCGATTTGCTGTATTATTTGGTAGCCTTTGCAATATTTGGAATATTTTACGGTATCTGGGATAGCATACCAAGGGCGTTTGTTGCCGACATTGCTGGTGAGAAAAAAGGGCTGAGTTTTGGTCTATATCACATGGCTGTAGGTCTTTCCATGCTCCCAGGGGTAATGATTGCAGGTTATCTTTGGGATTTGTTTGGGCCCAGGGCAACGTTTTTGTACGCTCTTACCTTATCAACAACAGCCCTGATTATGCTCCTAGCGTATTATTCCTTTATTTTTAAGAAGCGGTAAGCGTCCATTGAGTAAAAAGGCAGAATTTACATTTTTACAAATCCCATATAAGTTTATCCACGTTAACAATAAGCATGGAATACTTATCTCCTTTTTTTAGCAAAATGCGAATTATGTGTTGTGAGGGATCCAGAAAATACTCAACAACTTTTTTGTCCTTGATGGCATTATGTATGTCTTCAAATAGGAACAAACTGTCGTATATATCACCATACTTGTTCTCAAAAACTATATGCTCCACTTCAAGCCCACACCTTTGACACTTTGTGCTATTAAAATTCACCAAAGAGCCGCACTT
>QMTG01000002.1 GCA_003649915.1 Thermoplasmata archaeon | reverse complement strand
TTCGGATAAATTATACGTGCAGTAATACTGTTTTTTCCGTCGTGTACTGCAATGATGGCTGCAATATCCTCGCTATGGCTGCCATGCCATCTTCCATTGATAGCAAGAGCGTCACGTGCACCGAGGGATATTGAAGACTTATTTGCGTAGCCGAGAAAGGCGTATGGCACAACAACGGTATCACCAAAACTGTTTGTGTACTCAGTATGAACTGCTACAATGTATATAATAAATCCCCCGTCAAATGTCTCATTCTCGCCGTTTTTAATGGTGGCAGTAACGTTTATCCAGTCTTTATCAACCTTAACAGCACCATTAACTACGCTCACATTAGGCGCATTCCTCTGCAGACAAGCATTGATCGCATTCTCGTACGTGCTTTCATCACGAGAGCCTACTATTTCCCTGTAGCCAAAATCAAACTCTGCCGTCGGCGTGTACATGATTCCATAATCTAGTGCTCTCCTATAAGCGTCTTCATTCTTATCTATCACCATTGTGACGAGGGCAAGTGGCTCATCATCAACCATTTGTGAGAGCGTGTTTTCCGCACTAGGGCAGGCACCACAGTCTGTAGACACGAATAACTCACACAGCGCGTTCCTCCCGTGCTCTTTTACTCTACCCCCCTCAGAGCCACCGTATGTCATGGCTTCCTGATAACCGCTCTCTAATAGCCTATAGCCAACAATCACAATAACAAGCACAATTATTATTGCTAGGACTATGGCAACAACCCCCCTGTCCGTGCCGACTTTTTTGCAGTCTGATCCGCACAATACCTGCATGTGCACAGAAAAACCACCACCCATATTAAAATTTAGCCCAAAAAAGTCAATACTTCTCTGATAGAAGCCTTATCACACCACTCATTATGTACGTTGAGGATAAACCCTCTATTGCCTCGCTGAGGTCAACTTTTTCAACAACCCTCCAGTAAATAAGAGTATTCTCATTGCCAATTATCCAGAAAACCGCAAGATGGTTTCCACTGGCAATCTCCAAGTCTAATACTCCATTGTACGAGGATGGCGACCAGTAATTCACCGCTTTTCGCACATCTATTTCAAATTCTTTTAATAAAGATATCCAGCATTTTTTCAGTTCTCCCGGCCCCATGCACGTTCTAAAGCCTGCCTCAATATCATGCCCCTTCCGTAGTTCCTCAGCAAGCGTGGGCATTTGTTTACTCGCATTCTTCATATCCAATCTTTTTTCACCCATCATCTTCCCAGCCCTAAACTCTTTTTAAATCCTCATACGCCGAAAGTGCTGCAACTGCGCCCTCTGCACACGCCACAACTATCTGTCTTACCCCTCCCGTGACATCACCAGCAGCGTATACGTATCCAATATTTGTTCTCTGCGTTTTATCCACTAAAATGTATCCGTTATCGTCTAGATGCACACCGAGACCGAGAGCAATATCTGTCTGCGGTACCTCACCAATGGCAATAAAAATCCCATCTGCCTTTATGATCTCCTCTTTTCCCTCCTTGTTAATAACTGCTCCTTCCACAAAACTTTCCCCAACTATCCTGCTAACTGTCGCATTCCATATAACTTCTCCCCCAGAATTAAAGAACTGCTCCTGTACAGCGTGCTCGGCCCTTAATTTATCTCTTCTGTGCACAACGGTGACATCGCATCCGATGTTCATGAGATAAAGCGCCTCCTTTATAGCGCTATCTCCACCGCCGATAACGAGCACTTTTTTCCCCCTAAAAAAGAACCCGTCGCATGTTGCACAGTAAGATACACCCCTCCCCCTAAGCCTCTCCTCACCATCAATGCCCAGTGTTCTGTGCTTGGTTCCTGTGGCAATTATCACCGCCCTGCTTCTTATCATACCATTGCTTGTGTTTATAATAAACATATCATCATCGCGACGGGCGCTAATAACCTCAACCCCTTCCAAAATATTCACATAATCCCTAGAATGCTCTGCGATTTTTTGTGCGAGTTCCATGCCACCTATGCTTCTAAACCCAGGATAATTCTCCACACTAGGCGCTTCTGCCATTAAGCCTCCTGCAACACCCTTCTCAATAACAATCGCATCCAACCCAGCCCTAACTGCATATATTCCCGCAGTCAGTCCTGCCGCACCTCCCCCGATTATCACAACATCGTGCTCCATGATTGTATGTGAAATATCCCCCGATATAAAACCTTGGCGGCGAAATATTGGGATTGATGTTGGTAGGGGCATAAAGTACAAATGCCAAAAATCTGGGAGGAAAAACTACGCGATTATATGCTTCTTCGCCATATCGGCGCATTTCATAGCATCATCATACCTTCCGAGTTTTACTAAAACATAGCCCTTGTTTATCCAGGCATCCTTGTATCTGGGCTCTATTCTTAAAGCTGTATTGTAGCACTCCAGTGCCTCATCATACCTGCCCATCCTTGCTAGTAAGTTACCCTTATTATTCCAGGCAACTTCGTACCTGGGGTTTATCTCAATAGCCCTATTAAACGCTCTCAGTGCGTCTTCAAGCCTTCCCATCTTTGAAAGTATAAGCCCTCTCAAATTCCATGCAGCCTCATTGCTTGGGTTTATTTCGATAGCCCTATTTACATCACGAAACGCCTCATCAAGTTTTCCAATTTTCAAGAGAGCAGACGCCTTGCCGACCATAGGTTCTTCATCAAAATACTCATCTGGCATTTTTCTAAGAACATCCTCATATATTGTTTTTGCTCTATCAATCCTCTTTCTAGCATACTCGTGGTGACCAACCATTACTCTAGTCTCAACCCGCTCTTTAACAAAGTGCTCGGCGATATGCTGAAGATATGCCATGACGAGCAAAATTACGCCCACCGAAGGCAGATAATATGTTGGATACTGATAGCCACCAGCACTAGATTCAAATCTGGCGAGTCGCTCCACACTAAATATGAAGAATACGGCTGTTCCGAATAGCCATACTACACTGTGCTCTACCCTTCCCTTCATCATAGCCGTCGAATAAATAATGCCTACTATGCCTATGGATGCGAACACTAAGTCAAATACGGGCTGGCCCAGCAGACCGCCAGAGCGTAGCACGCCTGCATACCAGTGAACAGGCACAAAAAGCGCAAGCAAGAAGGAAAGAGTAAAAACTGTGATCATTTTTTTCTCCCCGTGTTTCAAACCAATAATGCGATATCCTGTTATTGATATTATTACGCCAATGGCTAAATAAAAAGCCATAACTATGAAAAGCCCAACATAGAATGAGGCAAGCAAGTCATAAGGCATGTTTCTTATAATCATATATTCCACCAAAGCTATGAAAAACACTGCAGATGAGGTTTTTATAGCGAGTGATCTATGCCTTTCCCAATCCTCCACGGGCGATATATATACACGCCTGATTAGCGGTATGGATGTTGCTGTAGAGACGGCAACTTTAGCGCCAGAAGGTCTGCCCCTTGCAGTGGTTCTCACAGCAGTAGGTCTTGCACGCCTTTTTTCAACCTTTGGTGCAAAACCTTTTCGTGGCGCAGGAGGCTTGTACTGTACTCCCGCTCTCATATCTCTTTGCTTGGCAATCCCTCTCCCCACACTCGGTATATGTTCACCCCTTGCCATAACTCCGACATGCATTTTTGGCGCAACAAGTGTTTTCTTGACAACCTTTTTAACCCTCCTGAGGGGAACATGCACTTTTTCTTTGCTCACGGTCTCGGGCAAGGGCTTAAGCCCAGCAAAAACTTCTACTTCACCAGCGTCCTCCACACCCGCTTTTTCAACACTTATCTCTTCCTCTCCAACACGCTTTACCTCTTCCGCAAATCTCTCTTCTTCCAAATCTCCAACACCTTCCCTCGCAACTCTTTCAAATCCCTCTTCAGCAACGCCCTTCACGCCTTCCATGCTTGCCCTTTCAACGCTTTCAACACCTTCCGCAGCCGACTCCGTACTTCTTGCCATCTCTTCCATACTCTCGTTTTTCATCTCCGCAGCGCTCTCTACTTCTTCAACTTCCTCCACCCCTTCGCCCCCTTCAACAAGCACGTATCCGCATATTGGGCATTTTGTACTCTTCTCGCTAACGAAGGCACCACATATTGGGCATAGAAGAATCTCTCCACCAACCTCTTCTGTTTCCTCTTGAAAAGATGATGGTGCTAGGGTCTCAACTCCCAATGCTTTCTTAAAGGTCTCTAGGGCTTCTACACCCTCTTCTTCGCCTTTTTCTACGCCTTTTTCAGGTCTAACTGCCTCTCCCACAACTTCACCACATATTGGGCAAGTTTTTGCTCCCTCACTCAGGAAGGCACCACAATTCGGACATAGCAGGAAATCGTGCATCTTTTCCTCCTCTTTAATCTCTCCCTTCTCAACTTCAACCCCCTTTCCAACATCTCCACCACATATTGGGCATACCCCTCCTTTTTCAGGAGTAAACGCTCCGCAGTGAGGGCAGAGAACGATTTTTCCTTCACTCTCTTCCTCAACATCAGGTGGTATTTCCCCCTCAACCCCGAGTACTTCTTTAAACTTTTCAACCCCTTCCTCTTCCTCCTCAAAAACTTCGCCAATCGCTACCTGTACAAGGTCGTCTTCCCCCCTTATTTCCGCACCGCAGATAGGACAACGGTCGCTCTCTTCCTTAACAAAGGCTCCGCATTTCTTACACACACGCAGCGGTCCGAAGGATACTGGCTCTCCACCCACCCCTATGTCCACATCGGAGTCTACAAGGCTTACGCTATCGGCAACTTCCTCCTCATCCGCAAGAACAGTGCCACAGTGCGGACAGTATTTTGCCTCCTCACTAACAAAGGCACCACAGGTTGGGCATATATAAAGACCTACATGTTCCTCTTCCTCCTCAACGATTTCCTCAGCACCTTCATCTGCAGCCTCTTCCTCCTCCACAACAATGGCCCCACATCTTGGGCATTGCTTTGCACTGGCACTCATAAATGCGCCGCAGTTAGAGCATATATAAAGACCACTCTCTTTAAGTTTCTCCTCGGACAATTCCTCTTTTATTGCCTCCCCCACTTTCTTACCCACACCCTTTAGTTTCCCAGTCTCTGACGCTTTTTTTAAGTCGGCAAGACTTCTAACGCCAGATTCATAGATTGCTCGTGCTCTCGCACTTCCTATGCCTGGAAGTTTCATGAATTCCTGTATTGCCCTCTTATATAGTGTGTCCTCATCCAGCCCGTGCTCAAATTCCTCTCCGCATACTGGACACTTTTTTGCCCCCTTCTCAAGCGGAGCGCCACAAATCGGGCAGACGATTTCTTCCAATGTGAACACCGACCTCCTTAAAATTAGATAGATTTTGTGTTATATATAAGTTATGGAGTACTATACTATAAAGCGGGTAGGTGCGAGCATTTATTAATTGTCCATTAATTAAGGTGCCACAATGATTGTGCTGGGGCTCGAAGGTACAGCGCACACAGCGGGTGTAGGGATAGTTGATGGTGAAAAAGTATTGGTGAATATAAGCGATATGTATATGCCCGTGAAAGGAGGAATACACCCAAGAGAGGCGGCAAATCATCATGCAGAAGTTTTTCCCGGCTTGATAAAAAGAGCCTTGGAAAGGGCAGGGATTGGAGTGGAAGACTTGGACGGAATCGCCTTCTCACAGGGGCCGGGCTTAGGCCCATGCCTTCGCACAGTTGCCACTGTTGCTCGCGTTCTCGCACTGCGGTTATCCATCCCCCTCATCGGGGTGAACCACTGTGTCGCCCACTTGGAGATAGGAAGGCTATTAACAGGCGCAAGCGACCCTGTGCTTCTTTACGTCTCTGGTGGAAATACTCAGATAATAGCATACGCCAACGGAAGATACAGGGTGTGCGGTGAAACACAGGATATAGGCATAGGGAATATGTTTGACAAGTTTGGAAGAGAAATAGGATTGCCCTTTCCATGCGGGCCTGAAGTTGAAAGGCTGGCAAAAAAGGGTAAAAAATTGCTCATGCTACCATACAGTGTTAAAGGAATGGATGTAGCCTTTTCAGGCATACTTACAGCGGCGCAATCGTATATTGGAAAGGAGAGAATTGAAGATATAGCGTATTCTTTGCAAGAAATAGCGTTTTCAATGCTAGTAGAGGTTTCTGAAAGGGCACTTGCACATCTAGAAAAGGACGAAATACTATTGGGCGGAGGCGTGGCGCAAAATAAGAGGTTGCAGGAGATGGTAAGAAATATGATCACTGAGAGGGATGGAAATATGTATGTTCCGCCGCCCCAGTACTGTGTTGACAACGGGGCAATGATAGCGTATACGGGGTATCTGATGTTATCATCTGGGCAGACTACGAGTGTTGAGAATAGTGTGGTGAGGCAGAGGTACAGAACGGATGAGGTGGTGGTCAGTTGGCGGAAATCATAAAGGTCGGTGCAGAGGCAACGCTTTACAAGATTAAGTGGTTTGGAAGGGATGCTGTAAAAAAGGTCAGACATCCGAAGAAATACAGGCATCCCGGCCTAGACAAATGGCTGCGGAGCATGAGGACAAGGCATGAGGCAACACTTATTAATCAGGCAAAAAGGCTTGGTGTGAATACACCAACAATATTTGATATTAATCTGGCGGAAGGAGCAATAGTTATGGAGTACATAAGGGGTGATGTTGTGAAAAATATTGTAAGAATGGGGGATGATAGGATGGAAAAAATATGCGAAAATATTGGGCGAAGCATAGCAGTTATGCATGAAGGAGGTCTTGTGCACGGTGACCTCACAACATCAAACATGATATTGAGGGATGACAGGGTTTACTTTATCGACTTCGGTCTTGGTTATCATAGCATTAATGCTGAGGACTTTGGTGTTGATTTGTATTTGCTGAAGGAGGTGTGGCTGAGCACGCACAGCGATAAGATGCATCTATATGATAAAATCATAGAGGCGTATGCTAGTGAGTGCTCAAAGGCTGATGAGGTGATGAAAAAGTTGGCAGAAATTGAGAAAAGGAGGAGGTACGTGTGAGGGTATATTTTGTAACATCCAACGATAAGAAGTTTGAGGAAGCGTCTAAGGTGTTTTCATCATTTGCCATAAAACTTGAAAGGATAAACAGGAAATACGTTGAGATACAGGCGGATAAGTTGGAGGAAGTTGCGGAATTCAGTGCGAGGTATTTGATGGACAATACGCCGAAGCCGTTCATCCTCGAGGACTCAGGCTTGTTCATTGACGCACTCAAAGGCTTTCCGGGCGTGTACTCTTCGTATGTATTCAGAACAATAGGGTTGCAGGGCGTGCTTTCATTGATGGAGGGAAAAAGCAATAGAGGTGCGCGCTTTTTATCAGTTGTGGCGGTAGTTCATAACAACGAGGTGGTTTTATGCAGGGGTGTTTGTGAGGGGCACATATCGCATACGGCACGTGGGCATGGCGGTTTTGGATTTGACCCTATATTTATTCCAAGGGGGGAGAAAAGAACGTTTGCGGAGATGAGTGCTGCTGACAAAAACGCGTATTCTCATAGAGGAAAATCAATGAGGCTTGCAGCAAAATATATTGCAGAAAATATGGACTAAGCCTTTCTTTTCCACAAAAAGGCACAAACATTTTATACAGTTATCAGTTATGAGGTGCGGGATTTAAAATGGTGGAGTTCAAGGTAGTGATTGGAGATCCAAAAACGGGGAAATGCTATCAGCGTGTTGTGGATGAGCCTGAAGCAAATGCACTCATAGGCAAGAAAATAGGGGATGAGATTGACGGCAGGTTTGTAAGTCTTCCAGGCTATAAACTCAAAATAACGGGTGGAAGCGATAAGGACGGAGTACCGATGCGTTGGGATATATCAGGGCCTGGTAGAAGGCGTGTTTTGGTGTCTGAGAGCACAGGTTTTCATCCAAAGGATAGGGGCGTGAGGAGAAGGAGACTGCTCAGGGGGAATACTATAAGTTCGGATATTTCGCAAATTAACATGAAAATTGTGAAGTATGGTCCAAAATCAATAGAGGATTTGTTCGCAGAGAAGGAAGAAAAAGGAGAAAAATGATGCGGTATGTCCCAGCCAGAGGTTAACATTGGAATGATAGGTCATGTCGATCATGGTAAAACCACGCTCACGCAGGCGCTTACTGGTAAATGGACAGATACGCACAGTGAGGAACTTAAAAAGGGCATATCGATAAAACTGGGTTATGCAGATGCCACGTTTTATAAATGCCCAAAGTGCCCAGAGCCTGAATGCTACAGTACAAAGCCTACATGCCCGATATGCGGGGAAAAAACAGAGCCTCTACGTACAGTATCTTTTGTTGATGCACCTGGTCATGAAACTCTCATGGCAACAATGCTCTCTGGTGCAGCAATAATGAACGGTGCCTTACTACTCATAGCAGCAAACGAGCCATGCCCCCAGCCGCAGACGAAAGAGCACCTTATGGCTATAGAAATTGTTGGTGTCAAGCATATAGTTATAGTGCAGAATAAGATTGACTTGGTTGACGATAAGGCGCTCATAAGAAATTACAACGAGATTGTTCAGTTTACAAAGGGAACGATAGCAGAGGGCTCCCCAATAATTCCAGTCTCCGCCCATCACAACGCAAACATTGACGTTTTGATAGAGGCAATACAGGAAAATATACCAACCCCAACCTTTGATGAAAGCAAAGACCCAAGAATGTATGTAGCCCGATCCTTTGATGTCAACAAGCCTGGAACAAGACCAAGCAAACTAGTTGGCGGAGTTCTTGGGGGGTCATTGATACAGGGGAAACTCAGGGTTGGCGATACAATAGAGATAAGACCCGGGTTTAAGGTTGAAAAGGGTGGAAAGGCGCATTGGGAGCCAATAATAACGACGGTGACAAGTTTGCAGACAGGTGGTGAGAATGTGGACGAGGTAAGACCAGGTGGGCTTGTGGGGATAGGCACAACCCTTGACCCCTCCCTTACAAAGTCTGATGGGATGAGAGGGAGAGTTCTTGGCCATCCTGAGCGTTTGCCCCCAATATGGGAGAGATTTACTCTTGACACTCACCTGCTCCCGCACGCTGTTGGCACACCTGAGGGCACAAAGGTTGATAAAATAAGGACAAATGAGACTTTAATGCTCACGGTTGGTACCGCAGTGAGTGTTGGGGTTGTTAGTAGCGCAAGGGAAGACGTTATAGATGTGAAGTTGAGGGTTCCAGTGTGCGCGGAAGAGGGACAAAGAGTGGCGGTGAGCAGGAGAATAAGCGGAAAATACCGTCTTATAGGCTACGGAATAATAAGGTGAGCGCTATTTTGGGCAATTGCTCTGTCTAAAAGCAAAGGGGTATATGCAATTACGGTTTTGCCGTAGATGACCTGACAACAATATATATGCCTGCAATTATCATGGCGGAGTAAAGCATTTGCGATGGACTAAATGTGTCATGAAGTAGCAAAACGCCGAGGAGCACTGCAAAAACAGGTATTAGGTATACGTAGAACGCTTGAACCGATAACTCAAACTTTTTCAGCGCATAATACCATATATAGATGGAGATTGCTGTGGAGTATAAGGCAAGGAGAAGGATGGAAACCATCGCACGCCTGTACAGAATCGATGCCATGCTTATCTCGTGGTATATAGCAAAGTCGATGCCAATTGCTGGCAGAAGCATGAGTGTGCCGAGAAAAACCTCCACAAGTGAGACGGTCTGCGGGTCGTCAATAGATATACACACCTTGCTTATAACGCCCGAGACAGCATAGCAAAGCGCCGAAAGTAATATCAGAATACTTCCGAGAAACTCTACACTGTGCACTCCATGGCCCGAGATTGAGAGAAGAAGAGCACCAAAAAACGCTAGCGCACCACCAGCGATTTTTCCAAGAGTTGCGCTTTCTCGGAGGAAAACTACAGCAAACGTTGCCGTTAAAGCAGGACCAACACTCTGTATAAGTGCGCTCATTGATGCGCTTATGTAAAGCATGCCAATATTCTGAAGTACAGTTGGTAACGATATTCCGAAGAAAGCAAGTGGAATGTACAGTTTCTTTCTAAACTTCAGCACTTTCAAACTCTTTTGTAAAACACTCCTATCCATAATGTAAAGTCCCGGTAGGAGGAAAATGAACGCCAGCAAGAATCTAGATATCGCCAAGGCTACGGGTGGAACCCACAACAGGGCGATTTTTGTTAAAATAAAGGCGGCAGCCCAGTAAAAGGAAGATATGGTTAAGTAAAAAATTAGGACGCTTCTTTCCATGTACTATCACACCTGTACGTCTAAATCTTTTCTTGCAAGTATATACCCGGCAAGAACTACAGTTATTATAGAAAATATGAGGATGACAATCATGGCGTTTACCGGGCTGTATGACTTGTACCTTGCTATATCCCCAATGCTGACATAATTTCGCACAAACGCCCTTACATGATAAAGAATGCTTGCCATTGGAAGCCTGCCATAGGTCCTTGCTATAAGGTTCTCCCATATGAACGCGATAAGGAGTGCTGGAATGTGCGGCTTGCTCAAGATCACCCCCAAGAATGCAAAAAAGGCTCCGTAGGCAATAGTTGCTAGTATTATCCCCGCAATATATGAGGCGTAGAGCGTTGTCCCAGCACTCTCAACGCCATCCACATGCCCAAAGTATGCGATCCCATAGCATACAGTGGCGGAAATTATCGTTGGAAGGGGTGCTATTATTATATAGCCCAGGTATCGATAGCCAACGTACTCAGGTCTGCTCAAATATCTTGTTGTGTAATGCACCACATTTCCACTTAGAATATCATTGTTTATAAGGGCTGAAGCGTATATTACCGATATTAATAGAGCCATTATCTGTATGTGATAATTGAGGTAAATGTTTGATAGTGCATCTAAGGTCAAGTAAGAAGCGTTCAGAAGGCCTGCGGTGATAATAATGGGCACTATCCCAAAAAGCCCCATAACGAGCAGTTTTCTTCCCATAAGCATTTCCCTCATTGTTATCGTAACAACAACAAATCCTGTGGAAAATGAGCGCATTAATCTACCCATGACATCATCTTCACCACCATGCCAACCATTACCCTTCTCATCACCCACCTCTTCCCCCCTGCTCTGTGTAAAAATAACTTTACTATCATACCCTGCAAAAGGTTCGCTCATCCGACCATCGCTACTCACTCCCTCTCACCTCCTGCAGCGTAGTTAAGCCTTCTACTGATCAGGTAATTGAAAACTGCCTCAAGGTTGTCATCCAAGGAGCGAATTTCGTCCACATGCACCCCACACTCCACACAAAATTTTGGAAAGTTTGTGTAAAACTCGTTTGGCATACTAGTTTCCACTATTAACTCATTATCTCTTTCAACTCCAACTCTTTTCACCCAATTCATTCCTATGAGTTCTTTGGCTACATCTCTCGCGTTAGAGCATACGACTCTTATCCTGTGCGGATACATGTTCATGAGCGCTCTTATGTCCTCCACACGTCCTTGAGCAACAGCCCATCCTCGGTATATGAGGATTACATTTTTTGTCATTCGCTCAATCTCGTATAATATATGGCTACTAATGACCACACATCTCCCACTGGCATCAATCTGGTGTACAATATCCATTATTTTTCTCCTAGCCACAGGGTCAGCACCGCTCATCGGCTCATCCATTATTACAATCTCTGGCTCGTGTATGAGTGCCTGCGCAATCTTGAGCCTTTGCTTCATGCCCCTGCTGTACCCATAAATTCTCCTCCCTCCATCTTCAGCTAAGCCCACAATTTCAAGCAACTCTTTTGCTTTTTTCTTAGCATCATTTGTTTGCATCCCAGAAAGTCTCGCGGACTTTACAAGAAACTCCTCACCAGTCATCCAAGGGAAGAAAATATCCCTTTCAGGAACATAGCCCAAAATTTTCCTGAGTTTTGGATTATTCCAAGGTTTTTCACCAGCCACACGTATAGTGCCAGAACTCTGGCGAACAAGCCCCATGATAATCTTAAAGAAAGTGCTCTTACCTGAGCCATTTGGACCAACAACACCAGTCACCCCCTTGCCAATGCTCGCGCTGAACCTGTTGAGAGCAATTATCTCCCCATACCATTTCGACAAATCATTTGCCAAAATTATATCATCCGTCATGCAACTATCCCCTCCCTACGCAGAAATCTCCAATACACCACTGAAAATGACAGAACAATTGCCCCAATGATAATGGAGAGCCCATAATACCAAGGAAGATGGTACCAAGGCGGGGAGCGTGGCGATATTCTCATACCAAACATGTTGATAACAACTATTATCACACTGTTCCACAGGTAAAAGAGGTAGGCGTAATTGTTATTGAGGGCTGAGCCGACAATTTCCGCTATAAATCCTCCTATCAGGAACACACCAAAAACACCTGCAGATGCCCATTTTCCATCTTTTGTAAGCGAAGAAAGCATTATTGTCACAGAACCAAATAGAATAACCATGAGTAAGGCGGAGCCGATCAGGGGGAGGAGGAGTTTGCTCGCCTCTGTAATGAACTTCGAGGACTGCGGAAGTGAGGCGATGTCAATAATGTATACGAGAAGGAGTGGAACGATGGTAATAAGCGATAGGTGGAAGCATACTGCAAGAAATTTTGATACAATGTATTCAATGCGCGTTATTGGGCGAGAAAGGTAGAGTATTATTGAACCATTTTTCAAATCTCTGGATATTATGTTGAATGCTAGGTAGGCTGAAAGTAGCATCATATATAGGTAAAGATTACCTATTGTACTAACATACCCATATTTTTCTATGGGCGCAGGCCTAACAGCCTGATAAAAAGCGTTTATGTAGACGAGCAAATACGTTATTAGTATTATGATTAAAGACCATACGGTAACTCTTATTTTTGCCTCTTCAAACACTATACGAAGCACGTTCTTTAATCTACCCATTCTAGTTCCCGACCACGGTGTATAGGTAAGAGGACTAATCCCCATATTCATCGCCTGCGAGCGCACAAACAAATTTTTCCTCTAGGCTTTCT
The DNA here is from genome assembly GCA_003649915.1 of Thermoplasmata archaeon. Classification (GTDB taxonomy): domain Archaea; phylum Thermoplasmatota; class Thermoplasmata; order B31-G17; family B31-G17; genus B31-G17. The sequence continues at coordinate 10,156 of QMTG01000002.1, read as the reverse complement.
CTCCTCCTCCCAAGATAGCGCACCTGGACACCCGTTTCTGCGGCAGCCCTTAAAATGTCTGACGGCTCACTTCTAACAACGAATACATTATCGTCCCTAGATATAAGTGAGTTTTTATCCCTGAAAACCTCAGCAAACTTTTCAACATCTTCGCCACTCCCACCAACCCTAACAACATAGCCATCCAGCCCTCTCAGCATGCCCTCTATTGGTCCTGCTTCAATAACCCTGCCACCGCTCATCATAACTACATGGCTACAAATCCTCTCAACATCAGGTAGAAGATGGGTGGAAAGAATTATGCTCTTCCTGTAACTCTTCCATAAATCGTATATAAGGGCAAGAACTTCCTCCCTACCCTGTGGGTCAAGACCCGTTGTAGGCTCATCCATGATTATTATTTGCGGATCGTGAACGAGGGCTTGAGCGATCTTGATTTTCTGCTTCATCCCCGCACTGTATGTGGATATAGCCCTATATCTTTCATCTCCAACTCCCAAGTAGTGCAGGACAATATGAACTCTCTCCATTGCATCCTTTCTCGGCACACCGCTTATGATAGCCATATGGTAAAGAAATTCAACGGCGTTCATCTCTTCAATAAGGCAATCCTGTTCAGGGACATAGCCTATTATAGCCCTAACCTCAGGATCTCTTTCAACATTGTTCCCAAGAACATACGCCTCTCCGCTGTCAGGAAGGATAATCCCCATAATTATTTTAACAAGCGTGGTCTTACCGGCGCCATTAGGACCTAAGAGGCCTGTTATTCCCTCGCAGAAACTCACAGTAACATGGTCCAATGCAACAACGTGCCCGAAGCGCTTTGTGATATCATTTACCTTGACAATCTCGCCCGTCATGTTTCACCGCGCCTTAATACGCACACCGTTTAAAAACCTTTAACCGATGAGGAAAACTTAGCGATAAAAAAGGCATAACCTTTACCAATCATGCCCCAAAGAGTGGTATAGTGCTTTGATATAAAAACCTTTTAATCACACATTCTTGTATTGAGCCCTGAGGTCAATGTTGTTCCCCCTATTAAAGCTCGGTATACCAAAAACTGCGAGAGTTGGAGGCTCAGTGCTCGGAGTTGCGATATGCTGTGCGTATCTCATGGGAACACTATCGCTAATAACATCATTCAGTTATGAAGTGATAAGTAGTGTGAATATGAGCGGTAACTGTTATGCTATTCTATACCAAGATGATATACTAACCAGCAGAATACCTGTGACGAACGATACGGGGCACACACGCTTGCTCATATCACGTTGCTTTCTTGGATATCCGATAAACGAGTCAACGTATTTGGTTGCAATAAACGATACTGCTCATATATTTTCATCATACCCAAAGATTGATAACAAAAGTGTTTACTTGGGCACTTATTACAAGGGCATTAAGGTTAACAAAATCACAATATTTGTGGGAAACAGGAGCGTAAACCTGACATTTGATGGCTATTTGTCTGTGTCCTCATTTCCAGATACATGGGTTTACATTTCTGAGAACGTTCTTAGAAACCTTATAAACATTTCCGATAATGAATACTCAGCCCTTATAATAAAAATTGGGGAGAGGAAAAAATACGAAAAAGAATATAATGTTTATCCGTTCCATATATCTGGTTACTTTGTATCCCAGAGTTTGAAGGAAATAAACCACATACTCGTAATATTGTTTATATCGTCTGGTATTATTGTCAGCATATTGCTCTATACAATCATGAGTGTGGAAATAGAGTATTCAAAAAATGATATAGAAATACTGAGAAAGGTTGGAGCGTCAAATTTTTTCATCGTGCTAATATTTTTGTTTAAGAGCCTTGGGATAATAGCACTAGCCACAGTTCTCGGAATATCTCTCGGTCTCATAATGCCTGGAGCCCTTATATCGATCATAAAGATGATAGGCATATATTCACCAATCTACCCCCTATATCAGTGGGAGGTCTTTTTATACCCTGCATTGACAATCTTGGCATTCGGGCTTGTGGGTGCACTGTGTCCCGTAGTCGGATACATTAAAAGGGGTGAGGTCCCATGATATTCACGAAAAAAATTCTCTGGGTTTTTGTCCTCAGTATATTACCACTCTCCACAATCGCTCCAATACTCTGGAATGTCGCTCAGAATACATCAATAATGATAATGGATACACAAGATTATGTCATAAGTTACATATACGAGGGTGACAACAGAACTCTTCCTACAGAGTCTTTGGCTAGGGAAATGCTCTCACTGCCTTACGTTGAAAGTGTGAGCCCGGAAATTTATGTGCCTACCGTTGTACACGGCCATTCTGCCATGCTAAGGGGGGTGGATATTCGTTTGTTTGTGAATCACTCTCATGTAAAATTGGCAGTATCGCAGCCCAATGAGCCGAACTGGGCGATTATTGGTAATAGAGCGCGTTTAAAATTCGGTCTAAATGTTGGGGAAGACATTGTTGTCAGCGGAACATCGTCCAATGCCTTAGCAATTCTTCACGTTGTGGGTGAGTTTCGAGGATCACACGATGACGAGATTCTAATCCCACTCAGCATAGCAAGATTTCTTGTTGGGTATAACAAGGACTATGTCACTGTCATAAGGGTGAAAACCAACGATGTATGTGCTTTAAATGATTACATAGAGAAAAAATACGAGTCTAAGCCGAAAATTATTGCTAACAGTGGTAGTACATCATCTGCTTTTAGAAGTGAGGTCATAATGATAATAATGCAAAATTATTCCCAGATAAACGCGGACTGGGTGCTAAGTTACGGTGTAAGAAGTGTGCAGATTGTCTCATATACATTCATAGGATTAATAATGTCTCTCGTGCTACTGGGGGGGATGGGTGTTATATTGAGAACATTAAACCAGAAATCAAAGGATATAGGCGTGTTATACGGCATAGGAGCAACAGAAGGGAGAATAAGGCTTATAATAATGGCAAATCTGGTGAAGTATCTGACACCAGCTATGGTGATATCTCTCTTCATAGGAATAATTGTCATAAACACCCTTGATAAGATGGGATTATTCCACACATTTGGGCACACCCTAGTCATAAAATACGACCCTTTGCTTTTTATCACAATATTTGCTGTCTATATCACCCTCATGCTTCTCACCACAATTATTGTAAGTAAGCGCATCATCGTTCACACACCCGATGAACTCATAAGGGCTGCAAAAATAGCCGAAAAAAGAAGCCTGGAGGAGGTGCTTGGGTGAAAAAGATAAAGGTAAAACATATACTGTTAATCTTTATTCTAGCATATATCGTGAGAATGTACCCGTTACATTTATCCCCTCTTCCATACAATATTGATGGCTACCCGCTAGTCAGGCTGGCGGAAGATATAAGCCACCAAGGCGTTTGGAAAATAAGGGATGTTGGACATATACTATTAATATACAACAGCAAACTACCAATATTTATCATAACGCTTAGTATGTTTTCACAAGTTGTTGGAAAGATTCCCCTATACACCATACAATACTTAATGCCTGCCTTCGGAGCAACGACTACAGTGCTGATATATATGCTCGTGTACAGGGTGACGTCAAGAAACAGTATCGCCCTGTGCTCGGCCTTCATTATGCTCTTTCTCGGTCCTTTTGTTTACTTCACAATGGCATCTATGAAGCAAACAATGGCATTTGCCCTTTATCCCCTAGCCATGTATTTATTCTTGAAGCGCTCCGACATGCGTATGAGGGTACTTTTAGTTATAATATCAGCGATGATGCCCTTCCTACACCATCTGACATCACTCATGCTATATCTCGCAATGCTGTACGCGATTGTTATGGATTATTTTAATGCTCCGTCAATAAAGAACTTGCTTTTAGATACAATATCGGGTCCATTCTGGGCGATTCCGGGTTATATTTACTACAAAGTTGTCGATCTACAACTGCTGGGATACTTTAAGGGGTACGAAGAAGCAGGAGCAACATTAGCAGCACAGTCTCAAGGAACGGAAATGCTTACATTTGCATCCGTGATTTTTTTATTTTTAATATTTGCACTAAAAATTAGAAAACCAAGAGAAAGGCAGGCTGGTGTGCACTCGATGCTTGCACCAGTCCTAATCACCCTTTTAGGTCTTGCAGTAATAATTGGCAACACCATAAGACCCATATTTTATGGGGTTAGAACCACAACCACGTTTTTACTTTTTATCACTCCGTACTTGATTATAATACTCATAGCAATATACGGCTACTCGCTAGTAAAAATCGCAGAATTCGACGCACGAAGCACGGTCTACGGCATATTACTCGCCCCCTTCACATTAATATCCCATGCTCTTCTGCGTGATGTAAGCCCAATGACAATGGACATAGTTTACAGGGCTTACGACTTTCTCGACCCTGGAATTGCCGTATTAGTGGCAATAGGCATATACTTCCTATCGATTAAGAAAAAAATATCGTATCTTCTACCAATAACAGTAATACTTTCCGCAATGACCCTTCCTTATGCATACGCGCCTGCTGATGTGTATGAGATAGAGAGTGTCACATACGAGCATGAGTTTTACGCTATGCAGTTTTTGGCGGAGAAATCACAACAAAATATTACTCTTTATACAGACCAAAGAGTTGCAGATATATTCTCTCCGTACTTTGAGCACGAAGCCGATATGCACATACCATATGCTATTATTGAGGATGAGAAGTTTAAAGGCTATGCCTTACTGGACTCCAGATGGTGTACAAGGGGTGCCCAACAGTACCCTGTACCAAACATTGTGATAAACTCAACACTTTTCTATGATTATATGGGGAAAGAGTGCCTAATACTGCAGGTATCGAGTGTTACAACAGTGTATGTACTCTACGCTTCTGATTAGCATGATTTATATTTTTCTAAAAAAACCCATAATGTTGCTACGGGCAAAATATACTATAAGCAAAAACACCACTCCCGAAAGTTATTTAAAAGCATAGACCTTACCGTTTCTCGATTGCTATGGTTGTGGGCTATATATTAATAAAGACGGAAGCGGCAAAAGAGCACTCGGTGTACGAGAGATTAAAGCATATTGAGGAGGTTGTTGAGGTACATGCACTCTTTGGCGAGTATGACTTTATTGTGAAGCTTGAGGCAGAAGATTTCAACAAACTAGGCGAGATTGTCGTGGACAAAATAAGGGCAATTGATGGTGTCAAAGATACGGAGACATTAACAGGTCCCGATACACTTTCATTCTGAGGTGATGAATAATGGCTGGAAATGTTTGGGATTGGTGGGTGTTTATATCGGTTATAGTGTTGATACTAGCGTTAATGCTGCTGATTGCCGGGATATTTACAGCATACTTTGGTAGTGGCAAGAGCAGGGCGATAGGGGCTATATTGCTCGTGCTTGGTCTAGTAATAGGGATAGTTTATGGATGGATGGCATACAAAGACATCAGCCCGATAAGCATTGATTTAAGCACTGTGATTTGGAATATGCTTATGTACATTGGTGGCGCAATAATCGGCGCACTCATAGGCATTGGAATATTCTTAGGAGCAATAATGAAGGCATGAGCGCCTAATGTTAGGCAAGGAGCGCCGGCAAAAACATGAATTCGAACAATTAGTATTACACATCCTTAAAGCAGATGCCTCAGGATGTGAAAATTTGGGAAATACAAAGTAACAATATCCTAAGGGAGATTAAAAAATCCAAATTGGAAATGGAAGAGCGCATTGAAAATTTGCTTGAAAAAGATATCTCTATAATCTCAAGTGATCTGCTTGTAATCGGGCGACAGGTAGAAACAGATTTTGGAGGTGTTATAGATCTTTTATGTTTAGACCATAATGGAGACGTTGTAATTATTGAATTAAAACGTGACAAGACCCCACGAGAAGTAACCGCTCAAGTATTAGACTATGCTTCATGGGTTAAAGACCTCTCCAATGAGAAAATTACGGAAATAGCAAACAAATACTTAGGTGAGAAGGAGCCTTTAGAAATAGCTTTTAAAGAGAAATTTGGCGAAGTCCTACCAGAAATTATAAACGAACATCATAAAATGCTTATAGTTGCCTCAGAAGTAGATAGTAGCACAGAAAGAATTATTGAATATCTTTCAAATACCTATGGGGTTGGGATAAATGCTGTGACATTCCATTACTTTCAAAATGATGAAGGTAAAGAATTTTTGGCAAGAGTATTCTTAATTGAACCACAACAAGTTGAATATAGAACCCAGACTAAATCTACTTCAAAAAGGAAACCCCCTCTGACCTATGAGGAATTGGAAGAGATTGCTGAGTCTAATGGAGTTGGTGAATTATATAAAAAACTTGTTGGTGGATTAACACCTCTTTTTGACCAAAAAGGTACCACCAGAAGCACAATAGCATTTATTGGAATAGTCGAAGGAAGTCGGCTTACTATATTTAGCATCATTCCTGGAGATAGCAATTCACAACAAGGATTGCGATTTCAAGTATATATTGATAGATTGGCCAAATATCTTAACATCCAAACAAATGAAGTTATGCAAATTCTACCGCCAGATTGTAAAGAGTACGAGCCTTGGAAGGGTGCACCACGCACTTTGGCTGGTTATTTCAAAGAAAAAGAAGAAGTAGATATATTTATAAAGGGATTAGATCGATTCAAAAGAAAATTAGACCAACAGCGTCTAACAGCGGAGATGTGGCTAAGATACTTTGCGCCTTCGCCCAAATTCGCAAGCCGATCTTCGTATGTCAGCAGAACGTTATCTTTTAGTGTGATATAATGAGTGTGTAATATCTGCGGTAAAAATAGGATTTTGGATAAGCATAAGTTTTGCTCATATGATTTGTGGTGCTGTGTACAATACCATATTGATGATATAACCAAAAGCATAAATACTCATGTATAGATTTACCCTGTGTCCCGTAGGAGAGGGGTGTTATGACAATGCGTACGCTGAGAAACGACCAAATACAGGAAAACTCTCCAAGCATTGAGAAAGCACTCGGGCTAACTAATGGGCTTGTTAACGGTAATGTGAACAAGGGTAATGGCGGGTGGGTTCTTGTTGGCGAGGGGGCAACAAATGGCATAGGAGGGGATAGATCGAACGGACTTACAAACGGTCTTACGAATGGACTAACAAATGGTGGCATCAAAAAACGTACCCTCATGCCTTTTAAGGACAAAAAATTGCTTCCGAGAATTGTAGTATCACTAGTAATAATACTAGCACTTCTTCTTCCGCCCTATCTGACAATTAGAGAAAAAATACTGGCAATTCCTGTAGCAATTGATGGTAATTTTGCCGATTGGGAAAATGTGCAAAAATATCAGGATGAAAAGGGAGATGTTAGCGCTGGAAATGTGGATATCCTCCTCTGTGCATGGAGGCACAATAAATTGACAATAGATTTTTATGTTAAGACATACTCATCATTATTTGGGCAGGAAGATCCTGCGGCGCTTTATGTTTTTATAGATACAGATAACAGTAAAGATACGGGCTATTGCATTCTCAACCTAGGAGCGGATAGGCTTATACGTATTGTGGGCTGGGATGGTGCTATAAGAAGTGCTGATGTTTACAAATTTAATCCATACCATCAGACGCTTAGAAAAAGACCATGCTATGACTGGTTTGCTTGGGAAAAAATGGGCGGGCCCGAAGTTGATGTAAGGGGAGCAGAGCTTGAGGCGAGGGCAAATCTTCAGGTATCTGGATATGAGTGGAGTGAGTATAGACTTCTTTTTGTCACCTCTCTTTTCAAGGACGGAGGATATCTTGATATCTCTCCAATAATAGGCGAAAAAGACTTTTTGAGGGTGAGACAAGAATTTCAAAATCTCGAAAAAATACAGCCTTTTACGCAAGTAAAGTATGCAAATATATTGCTGGTGTCAAGTGGTCCTGTGGAATTGAGCGAACTGGTGTTTAAACCCCTTGGAACTGCTAATCCTGCCACAATGTCTGCAACACTCAGAATAAATGGAAACGAATACACAGCACATGGGGTTAGAGGAGGGAGGATAGTTATAACGCTCCCCGCTGTAACTGTGGAGGGGGAAGAAAGCGCTGAACTCTATATAAGGGCCAGTGGTGAGAGCGGAAAGACATTCGGGCTTATGCTTGAGGATGTTGTGTGCTCGGGAGTCCCCACTGTAGAGGTCCTTGGCTCTCCTCCAATAAAGTACATAGACCAAATTCCATCGGACATAGTGATTGATGGAGCGATGGAGGAATGGGCAAGAGTTCCAACAATCCAAGCGACCGGTGGGGACGTAACAAACCCCAATGTGGACATTGTTGGTGTTAAGGCTCACGATGCCAATGACACTGTATATCTCTATGCCCAAGTGTCGGGAAAAATATTTGAAGGACTGAAAATAGGGGAGTGGATTGAAAAGCCAAAGCCTGCGCCCAGTGCGCCCAGCGCTGCACCACAACCATCTCCTACCCCATCGCCTCCCACGGCGAAAAGGGCGAGGTATAGGAACACTACAGACCTTCTTGTTATAAATATAGAATCCAAGGATAGAGCAGATGTTAAATACAGGGTGGAGGTTAAGGGAAGAGACTATAGGATAGTTGAGGGGAGAATATACAGATACGGTGCTTTCGGGAAAACATGGACAATATTAGGTGCTAGTGTGCTTGCCAACTGCAGTGGGTCGGCAATAGAGATAGCATTGCCAAAAATAATACTGTACCCAATAAGAAATATTAGTGAGGCGAGGATAACCATAAAACTCTCTGATGCACTGAAGAGATGCGACTACTTTGAGTTAAATGTTGTGGTCATAAATACATCGATGGCACGAGAATATGGCTGGGGTAGCCCGACGCTAACGAGGTCTGGTGGAATATCATGGCCCACAGCATGGAATCTTGGATGCACGGACTCAGACGATTCGCTCCACAGCAATGATACAACTGAAATAGTGAAAGTGTATTATGCATGGGATACATCGTACTTTTATGTAAAGATAGTGTTAAACAGCACATATGGTATGGGTGTTAACCACATGCGCAATGTCACATATGCAGTTTATTTAAACACAACAGGCGATGCATCGTACGACTGGCTTGTTTATAACTACAACTATACAAATATGTCGTATTATAAATGGGACAGTTCATCCAACTGCTGGGAGTACAACTCTACAGAAACCATAACGGATAGTGATGATGACGGAGCGATGAAGCAAGATACGAATACCACAGGATATGATGTAATAATGATTGCGATAAATAAATCCAAGATTGGTAACAACCCCACAGCACTTACCGTAGCCACGCATTTTGGCGTCAATTATAATATGAACGGTAACACATCAAATAGTCCACAAATATCTACCACTGCCTTCCAAGACGAAGCTAGTGTCGAGATACCAAATCTGTCCACGCCCTACATAATCCTTATTCCTGTGATTTTCGCGGCGATTTTCATGAGAAAAAGGGTGAAAAAAGGTGCTTGATTATATAGACGTCAAAGTATTTGATATAAACTCGGAAGCATTGGGAGTGAGTGCGGAAACGCTAATGGAAAACGCGGGCAGGGCACTTGCTCATAAATTATTGGATAATTTTGCAGATATTGAGAATATTCTCATAGTCTGCGGCACGGGAAATAATTGCGGTGATGGGCTCGTGGCGGCAAGGTATTTGGCAAGAAGGGGGATGAAGATAAAGATAATTTTCGTACGCGGAATGCGGGGAATAAAATCAGAACTTGCGAGAAGGCAGTTATTGCGTTTGCAGGGGATTAGAGAAATTACGCTACTGGATTATTCACCAAACTCGCTTAATGAATCTTTGATATGGTGCAATGTTGTCTTAGACGCTATGCTTGGCGTGGGTATAAGTGGTGATGTGAAGGAGCCATATGCTGGTGTTATAGATGCTCTGAACAAATCGGGAAAGCCTATAATCGCCGTGGACGTTCCATCAGGGCTTGGGACAAAATCTTGCGTCAAGGCAGAGTTTACGGTAACCTTTCATGATGTAAAGAAGGGAATGAGCCCCGAGTATTGCGGGAAAATAGAGGTTGCAGATATAGGAATACCTAAAGAGGCTGAACTATATACAGGTCCGGGAGAGTTTGTTTACTTTCCGAGACCCAAGAAGGAATCGCATAAAGGTGAAAATGGTAGACTTCTGATAATTGGTGGGGGACCCTATACAGGAGCA
>QMTG01000001.1 GCA_003649915.1 Thermoplasmata archaeon | reverse complement strand
CATTAAAAGTTTATCCATTTATCTGTGCATTATTCTCCACAGTTTTTTAATACATTCACCATTTTTTTTAAAAAACACCAATAAAGGGGAGATTTGCCCTTCGTTGGAAAAACTCACCTTATTATTGCCCATAGCACGGTTTTCCAACACGTTCAAATCTCCCTGCTGGTAGACACATTATTATAACCTATAAACGCTGAGGGGGAGATTTGAACTCCCGAGGGGCTTATTGCCCCACCGGCTCTCAAGGCCGGCGCCTTCGTCCGGGCTAGGCTACCTCAGCGCATAATAAAATATTGAGCCGAAATACTTAAACTTTTTTTACAGCTCTGTAGTCTGAGGCAATTTTTCTGTCCTCATATCTTCGGCATCTTGTGCAATAAAGCCTGTGCCCCTTCCTTGTAAGCGGTCTTCTGCATTTCGTGCAAAGTGCAAGAACAACGCCAAGATGGCGGGCTGAGGTTGTCAGTTGAACCACAGGCCTTCCTTGGATCACGCTTGCCCTTATTATATCGCCTATTCTCATTGTTTTTCTCGGGTCGTCCACAAACTCTCTGGATATTTTTGATACGTGTATGTATCCCTCGGTATCTCCGCAGATCTCTCTGTTTATGCCCTCTATCTTAAGAATGCGAACCACAATACCAAATTCTCTTATACCAATCACGCGGGCATAAACAATATCTCCTCTTTTGAGAACAGGGAGGGTTTTAAATGGCTTTATCCACACCTCCATCTTTGCTCTATTGACGATAACCCTTCCCATTATTGCGGAGTATATGTTTCCATTCATCTCGTACGTTCCTTTTCCTGGGGAAAACTGCTCAATGGTACCTATTATGTCTCCCGGCAGTGCATACTGCTCATCGTTCATCATCTCTCACCGCCCTTATCAGCACCACATCAAATACCATTCTCTCCTTTTTATGGAAGTGAAAGGTGTAATGTATGGGAAACTTATAATGCTTTTTGTGAGTTATGCGTGCCCCTTTTCCCTCAAGGTATGAGGTTACAAAATCCTCCGTGTTACTGTTGTGCATGGTGTAAATGACCTTGGCAACCCTTATCCCTGTATCCAAGAACTGCCTATCGGCGTGCTTTTTCTGTGCTCCAAACGGCGGATTTTGTATTACTGTGTCAACGGAATAATCAAAATCCTTTACATCCATGTGCAGGAGAGTTATTAAAACACCAGCCTTTTTAGCATTCTCAGCGGCTATTGATAGCATTTCCTTATCCACATCTACAGCGTACACTTCCCTTGCCCCGAGAATTGACGCACCAATTGCAAACACTCCCGCGCCACAGCCAAGGTCTGCAACCACACAGCCTTCTATGTCCCCCATCATGTGGGCGAAGAACAGTATGTCCGCTGCTATTGAGGACGGCGTTGTATACTGTTCAAGTTCGGCCTTTGGCTCTCTTGGTTTTTCAAGTTTTTCAAGCAACAGTTCCAATTCTTTCTTTTTCAATATTACCTCCCCTTTTCCTGTGTTTCATTGTTTCTGCAATTAAGGACAAAAGTTCCTCTATCCCTTTACCTGTAAGCGCGGATATCCTGACAAACCCCAGCGTTTTATCGCAGATATCAGACTTATTCTCCACGATTATCATCGGAATTGTTCTGAAATCCTTTTTTATACTTTGCAGTATCTTTTTTTGCTCCCCAACGCCATACCCGCAACTTTCTGATAAATCAAAAACGAAGACTATCAGATGGGCTAGGTATCTCAGGGCAAGTATTGCCTGTCTTTCTATTTTATTCCTCTGCTCAAGGGGTCTGTCAAGAAGTCCGGGGGTATCAATCACCTGGTATTTCATGTGCTCATGCACAAAGTGACCCACGGATAATTTTTTTGTGGTAAAAGGATAACTTGCAATCTTTGGCTTTGCTGACGATAAACATGCCACTATCATGGACTTACCAACATTTGGCGCTCCTGCAATCACAACAGTTGGCAGATTTGGCGAGACTTCTGGGAAACTTTTAATTGTTTCCCGTGCACTTTGCAAAAATGCAATGTTATCGCCGATGCCATATATCATCGAGGATATACGCCCGTAAAACTCCTTTCTCTTTTTGTTTATATATTCCACACTTCTTGCCCTTCTCACGCTGCCAACGATTTCTCGAGCAACCTTTCTTATGTTTTTGGAGCATCCTGATACTGATGCTAGAGATATCCTGAGAGAATCGACACCTATTAACACATCAATCAGGCTTCTGTAAAATGGATGAATATTATCCATGCTCGGAAATGCTCTAACGTATCTGTCAAGCGTTGCGCAGAGTGTATCGCGCACCGAGTGTATTTTTGCAACTGTTTTTGCCCTCTCAACATCTATTTTTTTATTACTGGCTGCGCTCACGCTTATCTTGGACGCCTTTCTCAAAGCCTTATCCAGCAATTCCTGTGGTCCTAGTATTGTTGGTATGTTCCAGAGCATATTTTAAAGCCCCTCTACAACATCTGCAATCCTCTTATGCGCGTATCCATCGCCGTAGTGTTTTTTTCTTTCCCCCTTTGGCGAGAACTTGGCAACAGCGGTAATTATTCTATCCCTTGACGCTCCAACAAGTATGTTCCATCCGTCTTCGACAGTCTCCACCCATTCGGTCTCGTCCCTTAGCGTTATACACGGAACACCGAGCACGTAGGCCTCTTTTTGCACACCGCCCGAATCAGTTAGAACCTTGGCAGCATACCTTAACAATGTTATGAACTCAAGATAACTCATGGGGCTGACAAGCCTTATACTGCCATCCATCTTTATACCATACTCTTCCATGCGCTTTTTTGTTCTCGGATGCGCAGGAAAGATTACAGGAAGGTCGAGAGCGGAGAGAGCGCTGATGATATCACTCAGCCTTTTCGGGTCGTCTGTGTTCTCAGCCCTGTGCACCGTGGCCAGATAATATTTTTTTGGTTCCAAGCCCATTTTTTCCACAACAGTGCTGGACATGCTCATATCCATGTATCTAAGTAGAACATCATACATCACATCCCCGACCATATGTGCTTTATCTCCCAGCCCTTCCCTTTTCAAAATTTCAAGCGCGTGCCTTGTCGGGGCGAATAGCACATCAGACAGATGATCAGATACTATTCTGTTTATTTCTTCAGGCATTTTTCTGTTATATGATCTAAGGCCAGCCTCTACATGACATATTGTTATGTTAAGCTTTGCCGCGGAAAGCGCGCCAGCGAGTGTGGAGTTTGTATCCCCGTACACGATAATAGCGTGAGGCCTTTCCCTGAGAAGAATTTTCTCCAACCCAAGCAGCATTTTTGAGGTCTGCTCTGCATGAGTGCCCGAGCCCACGTTCAGGTTTACAACAGGCTCTGGGATCTCCAGTTCTTTAAAAAATAAGGCGGACATTTCATAATCGTAGTGCTGCCCTGTGTGCACGATTGGGGCTTCAATGCCCCGTTCTGCCAGTTCTTTAACAACAAGCGCCACCTTTACAAACTGGGGTCTTGCCCCCACTACGGATATTACTTTCATTTTTTCTTACCCTCCTTTCTTGAGTAAAAAATGCTGTACAGTTTCTTCCTGAATCTCACAAGCAAAAACATGACCGTGCCCCATTGGATTACCAGCGTGGCAAATGTGAGTGGCGATGTTTTGACCACCTCCGCCATGAACCAGACAAACATTATGAAGAACTCTGCAGGAAGCAGAAGGCATATTATTAGGTCCCACCACTTACCTACGAAAATATCACTGTCTTCTGTGTTTATAAATGCGCTTCTAAACTTGCTTGCTCCATACTTTATTGCAATAAAGGATATAAAGAGACCGCTTGGCAATAGACCGAGACTCCACACAGCGTCTTGGTTTTCAAGCACGGATATGCTGATGGCGGATGGCAGGCCAAAGAGTAGAGTAGCCAAGGCTATGTAATTTGCCGCCCTTTTTCTTTCAAAGCCCGCATCCATTAGCGAGCATATGGCAATTTCAAACCCCGATATTAGTGAAGTGAGCGCAGCAAAACTCATTGATAGGAAAAAAATTGCCGCAATCAATGCACCCACGGGCATGAGAGAAAATAGATGGGCTAGATGTATGAAAGTCAAGCCACTACTTCCCGCCTCTATTCCCCGATAAGCATCCGCAATTGTTGGCGATAGGCCGAAGAGGGTGCAGAGAACTGCGACGCCTGCTATTAATGATGCGGAGTTGTTGCCGAATCCCACAATAAAGGCGTTCAGGGCAACGTCTTCCCTCTTTTTTGTGTACACGGCGTACGTTATTGCCATGCCCATTCCTGCAGAGCAAGACCATGCTGACTGGGCAAGGGCATGAATCCACATCTCTGCGTTTCCGAACATATGAACCCTGGGTATGAACATGTATTTTAGCCCGTTTATCGCATTGGGAAGGGTGAGAGACCATATTGCTGCCACCGTGATGAGGAAGAGCAGTGATGGAAGCAGTATCTTATTTGTGAGTTCTATTCCCTTGGATACGCCCCTCCTTACAACAAACCAGCCTAGAAGTACAGCAATCACGTGGAACGCAATAACCTTGTACGGGGTTGATATAAAACTGTACCAGAGCGATGATGTATTCACGCCCTTGTAAAGCCCGCCAGAGGCAGAAAGAAAAAAATATCTTATTGTCCAGCCCATTACGACCGAGTAATAAAAGTTGATGGCTGTGGAGACAAAAACTATCCATGCACCCATCCATACGTATTTTTCTCCAAGAAACTCGGCAAAGGATCCAATAACGCTCTTTCTGGTTTTTCTACCTATTGCAAACTCTGTCATGAGCAAAGGAATTGACCAAAGAAACAGTGCAATTATCCATGCAACTATAAACGCCCCCCCACCGTATTTGGCGGCCTCCCTTGGAAACCTCCAAATGTTTCCCGTGCCTATTGCCGCACCCAACGCCGCCAGTATAAAGCCCCACCTTGACGTGAACCTATCTTCCGCCATCGATTTTCCTCCTCTCAGCCTTGATGGCGATGTTTAATGTTTTTATTAGCCCCCCATAAATTATGCCGCAAACCAGTATTATCATCACTGCCATCATAAAAATCGCACCTGGTCCATGGCCAATGTCGTAATCTACGAAATACTCGTAAGCCTCAGCCTCTGCGTATTTTGGCGAATAAATGTGCACCCCAAAGGAATCGCACACGTCTATGTAATACCTGACAACGGTGCCAGCCTCCTGCCTCGGAATATACGCCTCGTAATATCCGCCCCCGATACTGCTCATGTTTATCCTGTTGTACCTCCATCCGTCAACGCTATACCATAATACGACTTCCTTGGCTAGGGACTCATTTACCACCCTGACAACAACCCTGTAGTCTTCCGTGCACAGAGCAATATCCTTCGTATGCTCATACTCTATGGATGGCAGCGGTATGTTCATGCTCTTCGCATTTATGCTCTTTGCCTCATCGGCAACATCAGCATACTCTGCAGCGTACAGGTTTACACCCAAGTTCAGCCTACAGGTTGGCACAATTTTCTCGGGCATTGGATGAAAACCGTCTTCTTGGCTGTTAAGCTCTATTGTGAAGGGCAGGGTATGGGCTGCGCCATAAAGCCAGTCATCGAGATCTCCAGATGTTAAGTACAGGTCGGAGCCTTTTATTACCTTGTATCCGTTATACCTTGCCATCCTTGCTCCGAGGTCTTTAAAAAGGGAATCGTCTGGTGTTGGGTCGTACGTATACCCCCAGGGGTAAACTATCAGTTCACCGAACGAGTGATAACTCAGTGATATGGAAAAGGATATATTGCCCGTGCCCTCTTCATCATCAAGTGTTTTAACAATGGAACGTATTGCTTGGGTTTCAGGCTCTGAAAAGCCGCCATCCTTGTCCTCATCAACAAGCCCATCGTTGTCATTGTCCACACTATCAACTGGGTCTTCATCAATCTTGTTCCAATCATAGATATAGTGCTGGGGAAACCAGTCGGGTGCATGGACGAGCGCATCACCATCATCGTCATAATTGTCATCAGGACCGTGATATGTGTCCGATGCCGGGTTGCTGCTATCGGCGGTTATTGCAATGCCGTTCCTGCTTATCACCTGCATGTATCTGTTCCTAGCCCACATATAAGGATAATTTCTGTTCAGGTCAACACCGTCAAATTGCTCATCAAACACACCATTCTTGTTGTTATCCCTGCAATTTTTTCTCCAACCTCCATTAACGCCAAGATTGGAAATCTGATGGTCATACTCCACACCATCGGGGTTTAGCATGGGTATTACCCAGATTTCCCTGTGATTAACAATCCATGTAGCCTGCGCCTCAGACCAATCCTCATCAATGAGCCCATCATTGTCGTTATCCTTCATATCTATCGGGTCTTCATCAACAAGCCCATCGTTGTCATTGTCCGTCGGCGGTTTTCCATAGTTGTCCACAAGGTAATATATGAGATACATGGGAACTTCGTAACTCATCCACTCCCTAGCATGATGAGCACCGACCACGAGAATCTTGGGCTCGTTCTCCTCCATGTCAGGATTGTCCGATATCTTAACCGCCCATACAGCCCTCCCCATCCATGTAGCGCCATATTCCGTGTTTTTTGTAAGGTCATAAAGGCGAACAATGTCAGGATGCTCGGACGCAATTTTGTGAAGTTCAATGCTCATGCTCGTGTAGTTGAAATACCCGGAAAATAATTCCTCAAAGGAGGGGGCAGTATTCGCACTATCTTGCATCCCCTGAAAGGCGGGAAAGGCTACGGATAGAACTATCAGCAATACCACGAGCATATGGCTATTCTTCATGGTATTCCTTCACCCCTGAGCAATTCCTTTGCCGTGAGCAATGGAACCAACTCAACACCGATTTTTTTCAACTCATCCACAGCCCCTTCATCTCGGTCAACAACAACAAGTGCCCTCTTTACCTCACCGCCAACTGCTCTGAGCACATTTATGGCGTCGATAAGCGAGCCGCCTGTGGTTGTGACATCCTCAACAACTGTTATTCTGTCCCCTGTACTCACATCACCTATTATTCTTCCACTAAGCCCGTGACCTTTCTCCCTCTTTCTAATAATTACCATCTCCTTGTGCGATAGCATTGCAACAGCCGTGGCTATTGGAACAGCACCGAGTTCCATACCGGCGACTTTATCACCATCCAGAAGTTTCACCATTCTGCGGGCAATCTCTGCAAGTATTTCAGGCTTTGTAAGAGCTATCTTAATATCAATGTAGTAGCTACTTCTCTTCCCTGATGCTAGAACAAAATCTCCAAATTTCACAGCACCGCAGCCCTTTAGTGCATCTACTAGGTCTATATTCACCATCCTTATCACCATGGGACATTCTTAAGACCACTTTTATATCCTATGATGTTTACGAGTTTATGTAAAAGAGGTGTTAGGATAATGATTGTCAACAGACCTGCAAAGTTGTTAGCAATATAATTGTCAAATACCCATCTCTTGTCCACGAGAATTGTGAGCAAAAACGCGCCAAGTACAAGGTCGTATTGGTCCAAGCCGGGAAATCTTTCCCCCCTTTCCACTCCAAGCCTGCGCTTGATAAAACTACCAAGCATGTCTCCCAGCAAAGCCCCGAAGGATAGGGCTAGCATTATATATATCGCTCTTTGCAGCCCACCAAACCCGAAGTGCTCAATAGGGTCCCATGGATGCGATATAGCCATTTGTATCATGCCAAAAAACACCCCTGCCAGCCCGCCACCAATAAGGCCACTGTACGTTTTCCCATCGCCCAGTATTCTCCGCCCATCAACGAACTTTTTTCCAAAATCTATGGGAGCAAGACCGCCAAACACCACAGCCGAAGGGTTCGCAATATACGCGGGTATGAACAACCAGAACGCTCTGAGGGCAACAATCAGGTACATTGCGATGAAGTATGGGGGAAGTCATTATTCTATTTTTCTATGTGTTTTTAATATCACCATGAGGTCTATCTGTATGATTTTTCATTCTCTTAGCAAGCAAAAAAGCCCTTCCGTAGAGGAGAGAATGCTCAGAAGTGCACAAAAAGGCGCGCCCAACGGCGACCATAAAGTCTCTAAGGTGTTCCAGCATTTTACACCAATGTAACTTATTAACATACTTGTATATATACTTTCGCTAATACGCCTATTTTGAATTGGAGATTTAATTTAGTCTTTATTAGATATGGTTGCAACTTTTTCCTCTGCGTCAAATATTTTATCTTGGGGGCAAAAACGCATTACTCGCATATTCCATGAAATATTAGGTACAAAAACCACCGTTTTTATTCTCGAATTTTACTTTGAAGATATTTTGCGATGCCCACCCCCGCATGGGGAAAAGATTATATAAAGTATGATAAATTTGGTCACGTGGTTTGCCATGGAAGAGGGTAGAGGACGCGTAGGAGCATGGGTTTGGTTGCTTCCATTAATATCGTTTTTTGCGCTTATATGGTTACTGGCAATAGATTTTAATTCTCATTACTACGAAGCATACGGGTTTGGCATACCCATGGTTACCGCAAGGAGTGGTGTGATAGGTCTTTACGTGGTCTTCATAGTGATAATAACGATATCGTACATAACAAAGGCTGTAGGTGGTGAGGAGGGCGAAGTACAGATGGCCGAGGTTGTTGGTGGCGGTGTAGCGGAGGCTTCGGAAGGTGAGGGTGGGGGCATTGTTGTGGAGGAAGTTAAGGAGAAGACACTAGAATACCCGCCCAAAATATCTGGAGCAATATACGGTGATGTTTACGTTGATGTTGGGGATGATACAAAGCTTCTTGTGAGAACTGTTCTTGCAAGGCTATGTGTTCTATGTGATAATCAGCACGCATGTTGGGAGAAGGTCAAGGGCAAGATTTCATGGGAGGATTTTATCAACAATACTGAGTGCAAAGTCGGGTTGCGGAAGATGCTTAGCAAGCAATAGATGATTGCTGTCCAGTTTTTTATTTTGCTCAGCATTGAACAATCTTAGGTATAAATGCTAAGTGAATGGATGCGTTGAGGATATTACTCATGATGTATAATTTGGGCAATATCAGGAGAGTGTATGAGGTGTGCGAGGCAACCGTCAAAAATATTAATTTGAGATTTTGCCCAATAACTCAATAATCAAGCACGTCTCCTTTCATGAACTCTCTCATTAGGGATGTTGCATAACTTCCAGGCCACAGTTTAAACCTAAACCTAGCACATGTGTGATAGGAAAATATTTGCAGGTTTTTCATGGGCGCAATAAGCGGTCTTCTCCTACCCCTGCTTGTGAGTTCTGGTAGTTCTGGAATGACAAAACTTTTTCTCTCTATTCCTTCCTCCTCCATTATTTTTTTCTCAATATCCCCCATCACACCATCGGCAATCTCCGCATCTGTTCCTGGAACTAAGCCTGTAATATAGCATCTGCCCCTTTTACAGCACTCAGCAATCGTGTCAATGTTTTTTTCAGTAACCTTTACCGTGTATTTTGTATCTACACCCCCCTTCCCAGCCTTGACGACAATATCCCCCACAATAGGGATGTTCAAGGGTATGTTTCTCTTTATCCTCTCACTCAGCACTCTATTAAAAACATAAGACTGAAAGGCGTGCACGAACATCATCCGAAGCTTTTTCGGCAATGCCCTGAGCGCTCCTATATAGTCGTTGGGCTTTCTGGATAGATGTCTGATAATATCACGCTCGAAGCATAAATCTCTTGGATACAGATTAAGCGCTCCCTTCATGTCCCAGGTGTCTTGAAGGTACTCCCTAGCGCGACTTGCCTCACTCTTTTCCTCAGGCATCGGGTATGCTATGTATGTTTTTACCGCACTTTCATAGTCTCCGCTTACCAGATACTTCCCGATGATGTGAGTCACAGGTCGTACCGCTCCAAACCTCTGTATGCCGAAGAAGTTCGGAAAACCTCCTGCGTTCTTGAGAGCACTCGCCGTCTCTTCTATAGCGGCTTTGAGGTCTTTGCCTTCGAGCACAGTGTTTCTGACAACGATATCGAAGTAATTTCCGACAAGACCGCCAAGTTTTATGGGGGTGTTTGAGGGGTATGCTTCAATTATCTTAAAGTCTGGAAGGTGTATGGACATGGCTTTTTCTATGGGAACGATTGCCGATACAGCCTGAACACTCACAGCCCTCTTGTCCTTTGCCCCTGCGACCATTATATGCTCTTCAGATATTTTGCATTCTCTTGCCATTGCCCTTATCAGCCTGTTTGTCTCCCAGTTTACAGCACAAACACGCATTATTGTGTATCTGCCATCAGGAGCGCTCTCTGGGCATATAGTCTCCTCCAGAACTATAAAATCCTCAGGATAATACCTGAGTTTTCCCCCAATACCCGGGGTTTTTGTAAGATACGTTTCCACACCAACGAGTTTTTCCCCCTTTGGCACTTCGCGCCTCATTATTTCTTGCCCTTTTTCCGCGCTTTTTCACCCTTCCCTTCACTCTCTTTTTCTTCCCCCCTCTCCTTTTTCACGGTCTTGGTTTTTCCTTCCTTATCCGCTTCTTTTTCTCCTTCCTCCTCGCCGCCTTTCTCTTCCTTTTCTTCTTTAGAAACGTACTCCTCAATAAATCTGAGAACTTTAGCACCTACATAGCGCCTGATATCGCCAACAACCCTGAACTTTGCCAGTGCCCAGTCCGTGCTGTATTTGCATTCCTCAGGCAACACAATATCGATTTTATCCCCCTTAATTTTTATATCAAAATCCTCAGCCTTTCCGTAGTTTATCTCAAGTATTGCCTTAACCTTTTCCGATGTATTATCAACCTTTTTAACAACACGATATTTATATTTCAAAGTTTTTCCGGCAAGCGGGTGATTGAAGTCTATCCTAACCCTTCCAGCAGTCATGGCAACAATTCTCGCCCTCCTGCCTTGGTAAACAAACTCCATGCCAACTTCTGGGACAACCTTTTTATCCCTGAAGGGAGGAACCTTTCTTATCTTATCCAACGATTGGATAATAACATCCTCAGCCTTCCTATGCCCATAAGCCTTCTCAGGCGGTATTGTAATCTCATACTCCTTTCCAACCTCAGCGTTCAACAACGCCTCCTCAAGCCCCTGTATGAGACGCCCTGCACCTACAATCACAGGCCTAGGCCCGTACCTCGCCTTTTCATCGTATATTCCACCCTCCTTTGCTTTCTCCTCATCCGTAGTATACACAAGTTCGCCCGTATCCGCTATCCAGCCGCTGGCATCAATATACACAATGTCGCCTTCTTTCATGAGACTTTCACCTCTCTTTGCCGTGATATCACGCCTTATTTTTAAAACTTATTGCACTCACTATTTTCCAAGCACCCTTTCCACTTCCTCCATAAGCTCGTCAGGATGGTCATAATATGCGGATACTATCTTTGCAACCTCGCGATAGTTTTTAACGCCAATTTTTCTCATATAATTCAGTATATCCACTCTTCTCTTAACCTCCCTTTCCATCTCCCTCGGAGACCAATTGTTTGCCGTTCTCACCTTCTCGTATATATAACTGTGACCACTGTAATTAAAGGTATCATCTGCAGGATTCCATGTGTACGCAGCATTTGTTATTATCTCCTCAGTCTCAGGGTCAAGCCCCACAATTTCATGTATTCCCTTCACCCTTCTCGTCATCTTCGTACCAACCTTCACCTGCGCCTGTAAAATTACCATGTCTAGTGCTGCAATTAACGCTCTTGGTAGATTAATTGGATCGCTCTCAAGCCTGTGTATCATTGCCTGCACATCCTCGGCGTGGAATGTTGAGTATGAAGTCTTTCCCGTAGCCATTGCTTGGAAAACCGTGTAGGCTTCCGCACCTCTAACCTCACCAACCATTATGTACTGGGGTCTCTGCCTGAGGGCTGCCTTGAGCAGGTCAAACATGTCAATCTCGCCTGGCGCCTTTCCAGTTATCGGATTCTTTGCACCAAAACCGCTCCTTGTTAGGGCGGGAATCCAGTTCTCATGGGGGAGATTTAATTCTCTAGTATCCTCTATGCTCACTATCTTCATTTGCGGTGGAATAAAGAGCAATATGGCGTTCAACGTTGTTGTTTTGCCCGATGCCGTGCCACCGCATACAAAGGCAGATGAGCCGTACTGAATGGCAATCCACAGGTAAGCCATCATCTCAACAGACATGGTCTTAAACCTTATCAGGTCAATTGGCGTGAAGGGGTTTGACCTAAACCTTCTTATGGTAAACGATGACCCCCTCTTTGTTATGTGCATCCCAAGCGTTTCCTGAAGCCTTGAGCCATCAGGCATGGTTGCATCAAGCATGGGCTCAGCTACAGATATGTGCTTCCCGCATATCTGGGCAAGCCAGACCACAAAAGAGTCGAGTTCGTGATGGGTGTTAAATATAAGGTTTGAGCGTATTGAACCGTATTTCCTGTGGTATATGTATATGGGTATTCCAACCCCATCACACGATATGTCCTCAACCTCAGGGTCTAGCATTGGTACCTGTATTGCCCCGTATCCTATGAAGTCCCTGAGTATATAGTACATTATTCTCTCTTTCACAACGTGCGTTAGCCTTACCCCCATCTCGCCGAGGATTTTATCCACAAGGTCTCGCAAGTATTGCTCCCTCTCCTCCTTCTTTACTTTTTCTCCTAGCCCCTCAACCCTCTCTATTATTTTCTCCTTTAAAACCTCGATTAGGGTTATCTCGTCCTCGGACAATGGAGGCTCAATAACCTCGTATGTGTATTCGTTGGCAAAGGTGTCGTAGTTTATTCTAACATAGGAGTAGCCCTCTTCTACAGGCGCAATCTCAATCTCCTGCACATTTTCATCAGTTATTGGGGGTATTGGTGTTACTTCAGCACTAACTTCTTCCTTCTCCGTCCTGGGAACCATTACCCTCATTGGAGGCTTAAACAGCCTGTAAAGTGTGCCTATGTACGCATCCCTTAGGGAAATTTTGGGCTTTTCCTCAACAACCTCTATATCGCTTTTCATTGCCATACGGCATCACACCTTTATGAGAAGGACTATCATGAAGAATGCGATTATTACCATGAAAAACGTGTGCTTTAGCCCTCTAATTGCCTTTCCTTCCTGAAGCACGCCAGCAATTATTCCATCCCCTATTGCGTGCAGTACTGCGGAAACCACGAGGAGGAATAGAATCTTATCAATGACCTCAACGTGTATCAATGTAGCACCTGCAAGGGCACCACCTGCGGCACTTGCCTCTGCAATGCTTGCGCCTGCCTCCTGCATTTTTGGAAGAAAGGTTTTACTCATGATTATTACTGTTACGAGAAAGACCACGAACGCTATGTATATTACCATAACATACGTGCTCATCTGAATTTTTCTCTCCCTTTCCATGAGCTGCATCTCAAGCACGTTGTGGCTTACCATGTTCAGAACATCCGCAATGTTTCCTCCGGCCTCTGATGCCTTAACCACTATGGATACAACCCTGTTCACAAGCGGAGTATTCACCCTCTCTGCAAACAGACGCAGGGCCTCAGCCACAGGAACACCCCATTCTATCTGCGCTGCCATCTTTCTGATCTCTTTTGTGAGCCTTCCGTAGCGACCAGAGGATGCAACAACTATCGCATCAGCAAGCGTCATTCCAAACCTGCTTGCCTCGGCTACGTCCCTCAGGAAGTCTGGCAGGTGACGCTCGATACTCTTTATATTTTTAATCCTGCGATCCTCATAAAACCCATATGGGCCTGTTGCTACAAGCACAGAGATTATAGCGTAATGTAAGGGTTTTCCAGGAATGTTTAGTATTCGGGCGTGGTCCATGATGGCAGCGAGAATTAATATCACACACCCTATGCCTGATCCTATCAGTATTAGTGTGCGTGTGCTCATCCCCCCAAATAATCCTTCTTTCTCCGCCAATCAGCCCACCTCCTTGCCTCCTATAGCGGACAGTACAACAATAAATGCTACCTGTACCCCTGGGATCATACCAAACACTATAACATAGAGCATGTTTAATATGAAAGTTGCTGTTTTACTCACAATTGCCATGATTGCCATGATTATTACGAGGAAGAGCGGAAAAGCCACACCAACTGTGACAAAGGACTCTGCGAGCATGCCAAGGGTCTCCATGGTGCTCCTGAGGGCTAAGCGGTTCTCCCTCTCAGCCTGCTCCGCCTTTGATATAAAGTATGGCTTAAGTTGACCGCCAGAAGTGGATGTGGTTATGACTCCTTGCAAAAAGTCCCTAAACCTCTGCGAGGGTGTTCTTTCTGCCCCTAGCCTGATGGCTGTCAATATATCCTTTCCTAGGATCTCAGTATCTCTAGTTATCCACTCAGCCTCCTCCCTGATCTCGCCGTATATTTCTTGGCGAGAAAGTTCCTTAAAAATAACATCCACATTAACATTGGCAGAGGACATTGCCGCAATAAAGGTGAGCGCCGAGTACAGATGGCTATCTATGTCTTTTGCCCTAGCCTTTGCCTTGCTACTGGGTGCGTTTAGCGTTAGGAAGTAGGCAATCACTGGCGGGAGGGCTACAAGCATTAAGCCAAATATTAGGCCGAAGATGTTGAAGAGTATAAGACCGAATGATATGGCGAGCACTGCGCCAACAACCCCCGCTATTATCGTATTCATCCATACAACCGCTATATACTCCTCAGGTCTTAGTTTCATGTGAGCCTGTATAAGTGCTCTTTCAAGTGTGGGATTTGGTTTGGCTTTGAGTTTCACAATCCCGCCAAGTGTGCGCCAGCAGAACTGCTGATATGGGGTGAGTGTGATATACCTAGGCACACTACCCTTCCTCATCATCACGAGATGAGGCCCAAGGCGTGATACACCAAGGTCTTCAATCCTTCTTGTTTTCAATATATCTCTTTTTTTGGTTTCTACGGCTCTAAAGAGGTCATAAACTTCTGGCATTTTGTTTCACCTCCTCTTTCATACAAGTTTTTCCTCAGTCTCCCACCCCATCTCCCTTCTTATCTTCTCAACAAGCCCTGTGGAGTCCTTATAGTACCCGACTATGAGTTTTGACAACTCGTCCAACTCGGTTATATTTTTCTCAACAGCATACCTTATAACATCAACCCTGCGCTTAAATTCCTCCTCCATTTCCTCATGTGTCATGTTCTTCATCTCCATGATTTTATCCAAAATAAAACTGTGTCCTTTGTATATGTGCGAGTCTGTTCTCGGATCCCACTCATAAACAATATTTGTAATCAACTCGTTGGTTTCAGGCTCAAAACCCACTATTTCCACTACCTGTTTTATTCTCCTCTCCTCCTTGTTCTTAATCCTGACAAATGACTGGATTATTACAAAATTAAGTGCCGTGAGCAGAATCCTAGGACAGCTTATTGGTGGGTTTTCCAAACGATTTATCATAGACCTGATTGATTCAGCATGCATTGTAGCGTATGTGGTATGACCCGTAGCCATAGCCTGAAACATTGTGTAGGCTTCCTTTCCTCTAACCTCCCCCACAATTATGTAGTTTGGTCTTTGCCTGAGTGCTGCCCTTACCAAATCGTACATGTCTATCTCGCCAGCAGCCTTTCCGTCAGGTCCTCTA
Organism: Thermoplasmata archaeon; assembly: GCA_003649915.1. Classification (GTDB taxonomy): domain Archaea; phylum Thermoplasmatota; class Thermoplasmata; order B31-G17; family B31-G17; genus B31-G17. Next base: position 9,617 of record QMTG01000001.1, on the reverse strand, counting down.
TCCCCAAATCCGCTGCGTGTTACGCCTGGTATCCAGTTCTTGTGATAGAGGTTAATTTCCCTTGTGTCCTCCATGCTTACAATCTTAGCTGTGGGTGGGCAGAATAGTGTCACGGCGTTGAGTGTGGACGTCTTACCGCAGGCAGGCCCTCCGATTACCATCATGGATTCTCCGTGCTCTACAGCGATCCACATGTAGGCTACCATTTCGGGCGATGCAGTCTTGAACTTTATCAGGTCTACAGGCGTAAAGGGCTTCTCCTTAAACCTCCTAATCGTGAATGTGGAGCCTCTAGTCGTGACCTCATAAGAATACGTTGCTTCAATCCTGTGCCCCTCTGGAGATGTGCCGTCGAGTATTGGATCAGCCACTGATATCTGCTTACCACAGCGCTGTCCGAGGCTTACAACAAAGGAATCAAGCACCCTTTCATCATCAAAAACAACGTTTGTCTTTATAGACTCGTACTTTCTGTGAAAAACGAATATTGGTACACCTACACCATCACACGATATGTCCTCTACCTGCTCATCTTGCATCAAAACATCAACGGGCCCATATCCAACAAAGTCTCTGATTATGTAATACTTAATTTTCTCCCAAGTTATTGGGTCTAGGTGCACTCCCCTGCTTTTGAGCAGCCCCTGAACACTCTCAATCAGAAATTCCTTTTTATCCTTAGTACCCATCTCCTCCCACTTATACCCTAGGGTTTTATCAAGTGTTTCTTTTATATAGTCCAGCAATTTTTTATCATCCTCACCTATCTGTGGCTCTATCGCCTCGTAAATATACTCGTTGTTTCTTCTGTTGTAGAGAATCCTCACATATGTGAAAGGTTCTTCTACGGAATAAAACTCAACTTCGCTGACCAATGGGTCTTTAATCTCGGGAATGTATGTATATCTAGACCCTCTCCCCCTCTTTTCGTCAACAGTGCCCAATCCTCTTGGAATCATCACCTTTTTTGGGCTTTTATAAAGTTTATGTAAAATTAATGAGTAATTATACGCTATTCTCCTACCAATGTCTGCAATAACGTCCTTAAATTCTTTTTTCTCAACCTCTCCTACGACTTCTGCTTCTGCCACCTCACATCTCACCTCCGTGTTCTCTATACACTATTATAGCGCTTTTTGTGGCAAAACCCGTGTTTGCACAAACTGTAGCATATCGCTCTGGTTCACCTTAGCATTATCTACAACTTTCATGCACCTTACCCTATATATAAGTTTTGATTGTTTATATTTTCCATCACAACCCTTAGCCATACTTGCGTAATAGAAAAGTTAATATCGTGTCAGCCTTTTATACTCTTAGGAGGCGACCCAAATATGGCGGGAAAAAGGGTAAAATTGTGCGTACTTGCTCTTACCGTTGCAATTTCGCTTGCAATGCTGCTCTTCATTGTTCTCATACCGGGTACGTATGCGCAAGAGCCGTGTGCGAGTTTAGATATTCATATTAAGAACAAAACAATGGTGCCCACAGGGAAAAAACTCGTCACCCTAAATATCACTAGTAACGAGCAATGGGGCGATACTTTTACTGTGTATGTGGAAATACCCAACAAATGGAATATATCGTACACGAACACTACAAATATAAGTGCTTATGGTTCTGCAAGCATACCCATGACCATCACTGCACCACCACTTGCAGAGCCTGGAAATTATACATTCAACATAACTGTGCATTCTCTCAGCAGTTCATACACGGATGCTAGAGGGAGTTTTGTTCTTGAAGTTATCAGAAGTCCCATGCTTGTGGTCAATCCCCAAGATGACTCTTTGAGCATAGACCCAGGAAGGTCTGGCATAACACAGGTTGAGGTCAAGAACTGGGGCAATGAACGAGCTGACGTGGAAATGGAAATTGCATACTTGCGTGACCATAGCATAAGAGAGAGGGAACTCCCTGATCAGTGGAAATACAATTACAGCCCACAGTATTTTTCGCTCAACCCAGGGGATAGCAGGGATGTTATTCTCAACATAACATTGCCTTACAACACACCGATAGTATGGTATGATGTCGTGGTAAAGGCGAGTTGGGGGGTGAACTACAGTGATGCAATAATACACGTTTATGTTAATAGGATTCCATACTTGCGCGTCAAGGAAATATGGGTGGAGCCGAAAAAACCATTGAGTAACAGCCCCGTTGAGATATACGCTATGATTGAAAACATAGGCCAGATAAGGGCGGAAAATGTTACGGTCAGGTTCTTTATAGGAGGGTATGAGGAGAAAGAGATTGGAAACACCACAGTAAGTGTTGACGAGGGAAAAAGTGCAACAGTGCACATTACATACAATTTTGTCACGCCAGGCAGTTATCGAGTTGTTGTTGCTGTTTACCCGAACGAAAGTGCTCCACCCCTTACAGATTTTATGCTTGAGAAGAGTATAAAGGTTGCGATGAACCCTGATTGGGCAATATTTTTTGGCTTCATAGGCTTGCTAATAGCCCTAGGCATAATTGCGATTATTGTATTCATAAACTACATTAAGTACCCATCCCACGAATTTATTGGTGGAGGAGAGATGCCAAGGGCTGAGGAGGAAAAAGTTGAGCCATCGGAGAGAAAAGAGCCTGCTCCTATGAAGTTGGACGAGGAAAAGCCCTCTGAGGTTGTCGAAGAGCCTAAAGAAGGGTTGGCATCGGAAGATGCAGAGAGGGCGATTGAGGATGCAGCGGGCGCTATAGCTAGAGCTCGTGAAATGGGGATAGATGTTTTGAAGATACAAAGAATGCTTCAGAATGCAAGGGAGGACTTTGCAACAGGCAATTACGATAGGGCTTATCAGAACGCTAGATGGGTTTATGACAGGATAAACGCAACGATAGAGAAACACATGAAGGCTGTGGAGGCTATAAGAAGGGCGAAGATGGCAATCTCTGCTCTTAAGTGGGAGGATGTTGACCTATCTGCTGCCAAAAGCCTTGTCACAAGGGCAGAAAATGCCCTTCGCACGGGAAACTATACGGCAGCCGTAATGTATGCTACAAAGGCTCATGAAAAAATCTCGGATATTAAGAAGTGATTTCTGGGTGATTAGAAAAATGCTGAAGATAGGAGTCATAGGTTTTCAAGGAGACGTTATTGAGCATATTGAGGCTATGAAAAAGGCTATAGAATTGCATAAACGCCATGGTACTGTGCTCTGGGTGCGAAAAAAGGAAGACTTGGCAGATTTATCTGCTCTAATCATACCCGGCGGGGAAAGCACAACAATATCTAGGCTAATAGAAAGAAGAGGAATGCGAGACAGCATAATTGAGATGGCGGAGAATGGCGTGCCAATCATGGGCACGTGTGCCGGCTGTATATTAATGGCGAAGGTGGGAGATGAGGAGGTAATAAGGAGTGATACACGCCTGCTATCATTGATGGACATGGAGGTTCAGCGCAACGCTTTTGGAAGGCAGAGAGAGTCATTTGAGGCAGATATTGAGATAGAGGGAATTGGTAAGTTTCATGCCATATTTATAAGGGCTCCACTGATCAAGAGAGTCTGGGGTAAATGCAAGGCAATGGCATATGTTGATGAGGGAATAGTTATGGCTGTGCAGGGCAATCTGCTGGCGATGGCTTTTCACCCGGAACTCGGCCAAGATTACAGGATTCACCATCTCTTCCTGCAAATGATATAGGCGTTTTTGTTCAGCATTGTCCGTGCAAGAACTAATCCTCTTTTGAGAACACAACAGTTATCAGCGCGCCCGCATTGTTGTACCCGAAACTCATAGGCCTATAGCCCTGTGAAATCATCTCGTTTATTCTTCTCTCCTTCATGTACGGAGGCGATGTTTCACCAAACTCAACGAGTTTCACCAACATAGCCAACACATCCGTGCTTTTGTAGTGCAATCTCACAAAAAGTATAAATAAGGTTTGCCAAATCCAAGCCCTCGTGAGCGGACTATTGGCGAAGGCTCTGCTGCTCTTATTCGTTTCCTTTACCCCGCCCCTCATATATCTTGTATGGATAAGGAATACGGAAATCTATGAAAGAGAGCCTTGGAGGGCTGTTTTAAAGGTCTTCATCTGGGGAGCTTTCATTGCCACTATAACCGCGGCGTTTATTGAAATATTACTCCTGATCGCAGCAAACCAAGCGATTGTTTTGCAGAGAGAGTATGAGTATTTGGCAAGGAATAAGAGTTTTATGGCCCTTCTACTAGTATGCGCTATCGCACCGCTTGCTGAGGAATTTACCAAGGGTCTTGGCGTTTTTATTGCGAGAAGGTATATTGATGAAGTGGAAGACGGGCTGGTGTATGGGGCATCTTCAGGCCTGGGGTTTGCCGCCATGGAAAATCTGCTTTATGATCTATCAGCCATGAGTGCGGGGCTCATTGTGTTTGTTTTCACATCAGTACTCAGAGCAATTTCAAGTGCATTGCTCCACGCAAGTGCTACCGCAGTTACTGGCTACGGGATATCGAGAAAAATCGTGTACGGGCCCAGGTACCATATAATTCCTTTTTATTTCCTTGCAGTGCTCATGCACGCAACGTTTAATTTTATGGCTTCCCTTTACCTGATATTTGGAGGCACTGTGCCCGTGCTTGGCATACTTGTGGCTGTGATCTTTGCAATATTTTCGATAAAGGCGGTCAGAAGGAAGATTATAAGGCTTGATAGGGGCATGCGTTGATAATCCGCCACCATTTATTTGCAGTTACTCGCTTTCCCTGCTAATTGCTTTCCCTGCCAACAAGGTCAAAGGCTAGTTTTTTAACTTTATCCAAGACCTCAGCCTCACTCTCAATGACACCATTCTTCATCACAAACCTTCCATCGCATATCACCGTGTCTATTTGGGCAGCAGTTGAAGAGTACACCAAGTCAGATATGGCGTTATATCCGGGCACGTGCCTGCTGCTCCTTGTATCCATGAGCACTATGTCTGCCACCGCCCCCTCCTCAATCCTTCCACTGTTTATTCCAAGAGCTATTGCTCCATTTACGCTACCCATGGCAAGTGCTTCATGAGCATTAAGCACAGTTGGGTCACCGCTCATTTTATGAAGCAATGCAGCAACCTTCATTTCCTCAATCATGTCCAAGTTGTTATTCGAGGCACAGCCATCTGTGCCAAGTGCTATGTTTACACCGACGTTTCTAAGCGTCTGGTACGGCATAGCCCTACCCACACCAAGTTTCATATTCGACACAGGACAGTGCGCAATGCTCACTCCCCTGCGCCCAAGAATCTGGGCATCGTTATCGCTCACCCATACGGCATGAGCAGCAACCACATTTTTTCCAAGAAAGCCAATGCTATCAAGGTATTTAACTGGGGATTCACCATATTCTTTCTGGCACTCCTCAACCTCCTTCTTTGTTTCAGACAGATGTATATGTAGAATTAGCCCTTTCTCATCAGCGTACTCTTTCGCCCATATAAGCCCGTCCCTTGATACCGTGTATATGGCATGTGGACCCACCGCGGCCTTGACCCTGCTACAGCCCAGTCCTTCAACAAACCTTACAAAATTCTCCGTTCTCTTTATCTCTACCTCTCGCTTCTCTTCATCAAAAAGGTCTATGAAACCATAACTTAGAACAGCCCTTATCCCAGAATCGCGCACAGCCTTGGCTACATCCTCCATGAAAAAGTACATGTCGTTAAAGGTCGTTGTGCCTGTGCGTATCATCTCTATGCAAGCAAGTCGTGTAGCCCAGTACACCGTCTCTGCATCAAGTCTCGCCTCTAGTGGCCATATTTTATTGGTCAGCCACTCATGGAGCGGTAGGTCGTCAGCATACCCCCTGAAGAGTGTCATTGCTGCGTGTGTGTGAGCATTGATTAGCCCTGCAAACGCTATGTGATTGCTTCCGTCCACCACATGCTCAGCCTCCACATTTATCTTCCCAGCACTACTAACCTCAACTATAGTGTTATCCTCAATGTAGATATCCACAAGGCCGTGCTTGTTGGGCGCGCAAAGAAGTACTCCCTTAATCAGTATGCTCATATTTTTCACCTCGCCATAAGTCTTACCACCTCTCTTATAAGCCTCACAATGTTGCCCCAGTTATTTTTTGCATTCCTTATTATGTCCTCATAGCGCAGTTCAACATCCACAATACCATGAGCGTAATTGTCCACAGAACTTATGTTTGCGTAGGACATGCCTATTTCCGATGCTAGTGTGGCTTCCGATGCCATGCTCATTCCAACAACATCCGCATAATAAGCCATCACGGACACCTCCGCCTTAGTTTCAAGCCTTGGACCAAGGGTCTGGATGTATATACCCTTTTCCAGCACACTCAGGTTGCAATTTTTTGCACCCTCTATTATAATTTCTCGCAGCCTTTCATCAATACTCGGAGTTACATGCCTGACCTCGCTGTAGAATGTTGGAATCTTCCAAGGGCATATGTAGTCGTGCGGTATTAGGATGGAGGGAGGCACTATATTTTTTTTCAAACTGCCCACAGACGTTATGGACACGATGCAGGGCACGTTCTCCTTTTTTAGGGCGTATATGTTAGCCCTATGGTTTATCCTGTGAGGGGGTATATTTCCATCAACCCCGTGCCTTCTGAGATAAACTATACGTTCCCCCTCAACATCTATGTATTGTAGTGGGGAAGATGGTCTGCCATAAGGTGTGACAATATCTTTTTCAGCCAAAATCCTGCCTATTTCTCCAGAGCCAGTTCCTCCTATAAGTCCAAGCAATACCCCAGCCAACCCTAATCCCTCCTATAGACAACCTTTCCATCCTTTATGACAAGTCTTACATGATTAACGCCGAATATGTAGGGCAGTTGCTCGTAATTCTCAACATCAAGCACTATTATATCGGCTTTTTTTCCAACCTCTATGCTTCCCACAACATCGCTTACCCCGATGGCAGAGGCTGCATTTATTGTGGAGGCAACAATCGCCTCCTCCGCACTCATTTTCATCTTCAAGCACGCTAGCGTTATCACCAACTGCATGGATTCAAGATAACAATTGGGGTTAAGGTCTGTGGCAAGGGCTACAGGAACACCCATCTCTATCATATCCCTAGCCCTGGGATATTCGTTACTCATCAGAATAAAGGGCGTTCCAGGAAGAAGAACAGCCACTGTTCCGTGCTTTGCCAACGCCTCCAAGTCTTCATCAGTGCTTTTCACAAGATGGTCTGCAGAAATTGCGCCAAACTCCGCTGCAACTCTTGTTGCACCCAAGTTTTCCATCTCGTCACTGTGTATTTTTAGGCCAAAGCCCATGTCTTTTGCATGCTTAAACAGCATAATAACGTCATCCAAGCCGAAAACGCCCTTATCGCAGAAAATATCAACAAAGCGTGCAAGGGCTAAGCGCCTGATTTCTGGTAGAGCATTTTTAACTATATCCTCGATATAGTCCTCTGTGCTCTTAAACTCGGGAGGGAGTGCATGAGCCCCAAGAAATGTGGGGATGAGGTCTATTGGAAGTTTTTCGTTCAGCATATTTATTGCTCTCAGCATTTTAATCTCGTGCTCTGTTGAAAGACCATAGCCGCTCTTTACCTCAGCAGTTGTTGTGCCGTGCCTTAGCATTGTGAGAAGCCTGCGCTCACTCTCCATAGCCAACTTTTCCATGCTTGCCGCCCTGGTTGCCCTCATTGTTCTAAGTATTCCCCCACCTTTCGCCAATATCTCGATGTAGGAAGCACCACGTATGCGCATGAACATTTCATCCTCTCTTGTGCCAGAAAAGACCGCATGGGTGTGGGGGTCTACAAAGCCAGGCATGACAACACAGCCCTCTGCATCAATCACATGAGGTTTTTCATACGCGCTTATTATTTCTTTTGTATTCCCAACATCGGCTATCTTTCCCTCAATAACAGCCACAGCACCGTTTTCCACAACATTCAGTTCACTCATCTCCTCGCCTGTCTTTGGTCCTTTCCCTATGGTCAAGAGTTGAGATGCATTCTTGATTATAAGCGCATCGTGTGCTACGCTCTTCATCGAATGCCGATGATGTTTTCGGTATATTAAAATATTCTGAGTAAATTTTCTGGATGAAAGGTATGAGGGAATTCCCAGACAGAAAAGCAAAAATAGCGAAAAGATACGATAAATGGAGCACCATATACGATAAATTTGATGCGAAAGCCCCCCTGCTTGGTAGGTATGGGGCTAAGTGGCGCATTATGGCTGTGAGAGAACTCAAAGGGTGCAAAGGAACAGTGCTTGATATGGGCTGCGGCACGGGAAAAATGCTGTTACTGATGGCAAAAGAATGCCCAAGTGCTACAGTTATTGGTGTGGATATATCGGAAAAAATGGTGAATATCGCATCGGAGAAGGCTAAGAAGTCTGAGTACAGGGATAGAATAATTGTTAAGGTTATGGACTGCACATCCATGGATTTCGATGATGAGAGTATAGATTGCGCGTTCGCATCCTACACCTTTACCTCAGCTACGGATCCAGAGAAAATTGTAGTAGAACTTTCAAGGGTTCTTAAGCGCGGAGGAAGGGTTGTCATTCTTGATTGGGGGCGCCCCATTTGTGGACCCATGATTATCCTTTACCCATTGTTGGGGGCAATAGCATATCTATTTGGGTACACAAGAATATCGATAAACGTAAAATCTTTATTTGATGCCTGCGAAAAATTCAGGCTTGTGAAAGAGATAAGATTTTTCGGTAGCATGGGCTATATCTTGGTTTACAGCAAGGTTTAATTCTCCTCATCCCTGTCCTCCAACAAGCCTGATTATAGCTTCTGCAATATCCCCGTCTGTGGCTTCCAGCGCCTTTCTCGCCTCTTCCTCGCTAACACCCGCCTGCTGGGCTACGAGCATTATATCTTCCTTTGGTATTGCTCCCTCCTTTTCAACAACTTCCACCCTGCCAGCGACCTGAAACATGACCTCGCCCTGAACATCAATCATTGTCACGGACGGCTCCCTTATTATGTAATCTTTGTCCTTAGCCCTTACAATAACCTCGTTCACTCCCTCGATTTCTTCCATCTTTATCCCCATTTTTCGCATGGCGGCCTTCATCTGCTTCGGGCTCATTCCCCGTAACCCGCGTATCATGCACACATGATTGGGTACATACTAAATCAACCTTTCGCTCAATATTTTTATAGGAATTTATGATGTGCGTTGCTGAGGACTGATACCATGACATGGAGCAAGAAATCATTAAGCCATGATTACGATGAGAGGCACATCCCTCTCACGGATAAAACGTGGGAAAAAATGAGAGCGGGCGCAGTTTGCCTGCGGGATTGTGAAGAAATTGGAGAGCACAGTACAGAGGATGGAGAAGAAGTACTGGTAATATTGAGCGGAAAGGGTTCTGCATTTGTTGATGGAGAGGAAATAGAGATATCAGGAGGAGATGTGCTGCACTTCGGCAAGCACACTGTGCACAATATAGTGGCGAAGGAAGGGCATATTCTGCGTTATATATACATATACGCTGGCAGTAAAAAGAGATAAATACCCGATTTGTAATCAGAAAGCGTTATGGATCCCCAGGCCATTGCTCAGCAAATATTTTCACGCCTATCGCCTCCTGAGGCTTCCGCTATTGTTTTTTTCCTCATCATAATATCATTAGCGCTCATTAGGAAAAAAGCAGGTGTTGTTCTCTTAAT